>JAGRJX010000182.1 GCA_020442545.1 Lysobacterales bacterium | reverse complement strand
CGTGGAGTTCGCCAACCAGCTGCAGGAGCAGGGCCGCGACAAGGTCAGCGCCGCATTCGAAGCCGCCCGGCTGCGTCTGCGTCCAATCCTGATGACCACCGGCGCCATGGTGCTGGGTGCCGTCCCGCTGGCGCTGGCCACTGGCGCCGGGGCCGAGGCCCGCCACCAGATTGGCTGGGTCATCGTCGGCGGCATGAGCTTCGGCACCCTGCTGACCCTGTTCGTGGTGCCGGTGGTGTACAGCCTGATCGCCAGATCCGTGCATCACGACGCACAGGAAAGCCCGACCTGAGGACCTGGCCTGCTGCCGGGAAGCGGCCGAAACGGGCTGCCCGACAACAACGCAAGGCATTGATATTTCAGGAAGTTCATAATTGGTCATGACCTGATCAAGGGTTGATCAAGACTGTGCGCGCGGGGGCGCGCAGCTTGTGGGCCATGAAAACGCCCACCGCACTCCTGTTCAGCGCCGCGCTGCTCGCCGTCCGTACGGCCAGCGCCGACCCACTGAACATCCGTCTGCTCGCTGCGCCGTCGCAGCTGCTGGCGCTTCCGGTGTTCGCCATCGATGCCGGCGACCGGCAGTGCCTGACCGACATCAAGCTCGGTCCGCGTAGCGCCGACCGCTCGCTGCAGCAGGACTTGCGCGGTCAGTCGCGACCCCTGGTCAGTGCGGAATCGTCCTGTGACCTGCGCGCCATCGAATTCGTTCGTGACGACGCCTGCAACGAGTGCGTCTTTGCCATCAGCCATTTACTGGATGCCGCCACTTCGCCGGCAACCAGCGCCATGCCCATGCGGATTTCATGGTCAACGCCATGACCACCACTGAGCACGATGTCGAGCGATACGACACAACGGTTCAGAACCTCACTGATTGATGCAAGGAGTCCACAGATGTTCTTCCAGACACTGAGAACACCATCGATCACGCTGGTCATCGCCGCTGGCCTCGCGCTCGTTTCCGGGACTGCTGACGCCGACACCATCACGGTGGACACCCTCGATGACATCGTCGCGTCTGATAGCGCCTGCTCGCTGCGCGAGGCGCTGGATAACGCCAACAACAACGACGGTGCGCACCCGGACTGCGCCGCTGGCGCAGGTGACGACCTCATCACCTTCGACGCCAGTCTCTTCACTGCGGGTCAGGCCAGTATCGAACTGGCCAGCACCCTGTTCGCGGGTGAGATTGCGCCCATCGAAGCCCTGGCAATCCGGGCACCTGCGAACATGCGGCTGCGCTTGCAGGCGTCCACGCTGTCGCCGCATCGCGTGCTGTGGGTGAGAAGCGGCGCGGTGCCATTCGAAATGTCCGATATCGATATCGTTGGCGGCGGTGGCAGTGGCAGTGGCGATGGCGTCGGCGTGCGCCTGGAGAGCCAGAACGCCCATTTCCAGCGCGTGCATTTCATCGGCAATCAGACCAGCGGATTCAACGGCGGCGCTCTGTCACAGAGCGGCGGCGACGGCCAGCTGGCCTTCACGGACTGCCTGTTCCAGGACAACCGCGCGGTCAACGGCAACGGCGGCGCCATCTATCTGTTCGACACACGGGCCGCGCATCAGGTGCTGATCGAGGACACCGATTTCATCAACAACCAGGCCACCTATGACGGCGGTGCCATCCGTTTCGAGTCATCCATGAGTCCAAGTGGCCCCGGCACGCCGGTGCTGGACATCGTTCGCAGCCGTTTCCTCGACGGCAGCGCGCGTCAAGGTGCCGGCGTCGTGGCCTGGGCAGGCTCCAACGCCAACCAGCGCCTGCGGGTGACCGTGAGTGACAGCCTGTTCCAGAATAACCAGGCCAGCAGCTGGGGCGGTGGTCTGCGCATCGACGGCAACAGCCTGGGTAGCCAGAGCAGCCTGCTGGTTCAGCGCAGCAGCTTCATTGGCAATGCCGCCGCTGCGAACGGCGGCGCCATCGCGGCCTTGAGTCTGGACGCGCGCATCGAGAACAACCTGTTCTCGGAGAACAGCACCAATGCCACCGGCGGCGCGGTGTATTTCAACGCCAGCCACGATGCGCAGCCACGCAGCGTGAAGCTGATCGGCAACAGCTTCCATCGGCAGGTGCAGACCGGCTCCAGCGGCTCGCGCAGCCTGTACCTGTGGGCGCCAGCCGACGCCAGCGGCTGGCAATGGACGCTGGCCGGCAATCTGTTCGACCCATTGAGCAACCCGCCTGCCTTCTTTGAATGCCTGATCGAGGGCGGCAGCACGCAGCCGCTGACGCTCTCCGGCGGCGCCAACCTCTCGCCGGATACCGACTGCCTTTTCCTCGGCGCGAACGATGTCGAGGCCGCGCCGATGGTCGCCGCGAGTAACAGCGGCAATCTGCTGAAGCCGCTGAACCTGCTGCCGCAGTCCGGCAGTCCGGCCATCGATGCCTGGTCGGCCGCCAGCTGCCTGGACGGCGACGGCGCGGCGCTGATCGACGATCTGCGCGATGCCAGCCGACCTGGCGACGGCGATGCCTCCGGTGTGGCCGATTGCGATATCGGCGCCTTCGAACTACCGGACGCCTACCAGCTGGACGTCACCCTGTCTGGTGCCGGCACCGGCCAGGTCAGCAGCAATCCCGCCGGCATCGACTGCGGCGCAGACTGCGAAGAAGCGTTCGCCGAAAACACCAGCATCACCCTGAGCGCCAGCGCCAGTGCAGGCAGCGTGTTCAGCGGCTGGAGTGGCGACTGCAGCGGCAACGGCGACTGCCTGCTGTCGATGGACGCCGCGAAGAGCGTCACCGCCAGCTTTGACGAACTGCCCTCGCATCCACTGAGCATCACCTTGTCCGGTGACGGCAACGGCACGGTGCAAAGCCAGCCCAGCGGCATCCAGTGCCAGCCCACCTGTGCAGCGAACTTTGGAGAAGGTAGCGTGGTCACACTGAGCGCGACCGCCGCTGCCGGTTCGACGTTCAGCGGCTGGTCGGGCGGTGGCTGCAGCGGCACCGGCAATTGCCAGGTAACGGTCAGCGCCGCCAGGGCGGTAACCGCCGAATTCACCGCTACCCATTTCCCGGTCAGCGTGACGCTGCCCGGTGGCGGCGTCGGCAGCGTTACCAGCGACCTGCCCGGCATCGACTGCCCGGCCCTGGACTGCACGGCCAGCTTCTCGCGCAGCGAAATGCTCACCCTGTCGGCGAGCGCCAACGCCGGCAGCATCTTCGTCGGCTGGGAAGCGGACTGCCTGACCTTCGGCGACGCGGCCGACTGCGAGCTGGACATGGATGGCGGCCCCTACGCCGCCGCTGCCCGCTTCGAGCGCGAGCGCACGCTGACGGTGAATCCTTCGGGTAGCGGATCCGGCCAGATCGTCAGCACACCTGCCGGCATCGCCTGCCCCGGACAGTGCAGCGCGACCTGGGTGAACGGCAGTGCGATCACCCTGTCGGCCAGCGCCGACCCCGGCAGCGTGTTCGTCGGCTGGAACAGCAATCAATGCAGCGGCAACGGAGACTGCAACGTGCTGCTGGATGACGACGTCACGGTCGACGCGGTGTTCCAGACCGGCAGCCACACGCTGAGCGTGGTCGTTGTCGGCGGTGGCCGCGTGATCAGCACCCCTGCGGGTATTACCTGTCCGGGCGACTGCACGGAAAGCTACCTCAACGGCGCCAGCATCACCCTGACGCCCAGCGCCGACCCGGGCTTTGCCTTTGACCACTGGAGCGGCGACTGCAGCGGCAGCGGCGCCTGCGTAGTACAGATCGACCAGACCCGCAGCGTCTCCGCGCATTTCGTCGTCAACACCACCGACATCTTCGCCAACGGCTTCGAGTAAACGCCAACCACGAGGAGTCCCGACATGACCTGCAAGACTTTTCATCGACACGTCCTCACCATTCTGTGTGCCACAACGCTTGGCCTTGGCGCCAACGCAGCGTCGGCCGCCACCATCAACGTCGACACACTGGAAGATGCCGTCACCGACAACGGCAACTGCTCGCTGCGCGAGGCAGTGATCGCGGCCAATACCAACGCGGCCGTAGACGACTGCCCCGCCGGCACCAGCGTTGGTACGGACGCCATCTGGGTGCTGCTGGCCGGCACCATCAACCTGGACAGCAACCTGCCGCTGCTGGAAAAGGTCGAAATCCTCGGTGGCGGTAAGGATGCGACCACCATCTCCGGTCAGGGCGTGACCGGCGTGTTCTACGTGAACATGCCGGACAACACGCACGACGTGAAAATCAGCAACCTGACCATCGCCGATGGCAAGGAAACCCTGCCAGGCGCCGGGTTGCTGGTGGACCAGGCAGGCACGATTCGTGTCGAACAATGCCGCTTCCGCAACAACGAGGGCGGTACTGGCAATGCGGTTGGTGGTGCCATCAGCACGCGCCTGCCCGGCAGCGGCAGCCAGCTGCGGGTGGTGCAGTGCGAGTTCGTCAACAACAGCGTCGAAGGCTTCGGCGGCGCCATTGGCGTGAGTGGCTTTTCGCCCGCGGTGGCGCCGTCGCCCGTGGTGATCGACCGATCCTCCTTCATCAGTAACCACGGCACGGAGAATGGCGGTGCGCTCTACCTGCCCAATGTGGCCTCTGTCAGCATCGACCGCAGTCACTTCCATGACAACGACCTCGACCTTGCCGGAACAACCAATGATATCGGCGGCGCGGTGTACTGGCGGGGCGGCGGTAGCGGCATCATGGCCATCAGCAACAGCACCTTCACCGACAACTATGCCGGCACCGGCGGGGCCGTGGCGATCAATGGTTTCCTGGCCAGCATCACCAACAGCACCTTCAGCGGCAACCGGACCTTCAGTGCGATCGGCAATGCCATCTATGCGGTCGAGGGTACTACCGGAGTGTTCCACAGCACCTTCATTGGCAACGGCCTGCCCAACAACGCCATCGAGTCCGTTGTCCACGCCAGTACCGACGCCAGTGTGTCGATGACCCACAGCATTGTCTGGAGTCCGGGGAGCAGCGGCGACCCGGCCTGCAGAACAACCAACGGCGGCACCTATCAGTCGGCCGGCTACAACATCGATGCCGGCACCTCCTGCACCAGCGTCGGCACTGATCACAGCAACGTCGCCGATCCCGGCGTGTTCAACCTCGGTGACTATGGCGACAACACCGGCGCGCTGGTGCTGGAAACCTTCCTGCCGCGCCCCGGCGGCCTGGCCCTCGACGGCGGCAAGGATGGCCCCTGCACCGGCGTGCTGGGTGCGACCATCGCCACCGATCAGCGTGGCGAGACGCGGCCCGTCGATGGCGATGGCAGCGGTGGCAACGCGGAATGCGATATCGGCGCGGTGGAATACCAGCCGGGTGATGATCCGGTTGCCCGCACGCTGAGCCTTGCCGCTCCCGGCAACGGCCGGATTATCGACGGCAACGGCACGGTGCTCTGCTACACCAGCATCAGCCCCTGCGACCACGAATTGCCGGACGGCTCGATCATCACGCTGACCGCCTCCGCCTACAACGACTACGAGTTCGTCGGCTGGTCGGGCGATTGCGCCGCGTCGGGTACCGGTGACTGCACGCTGGCCATGGACCAGAACTTCAGCGCCACCGCCAACTTCCAGGCCGCTGCCTTACCGGCCACGCTGCAGGTCAGCAAATCGCTGTCTGAAGCCGGGCTCGACGCCACCATCAGCAGCGCGCCGTCGGGCATCAACTGCGGCGCCACCTGCAGCGCCGGCTTTGCCGTGGACGACGTCATCGTGTTGACCGCCACGCCGCAGCCCGGCACGGTGGTCAGCGGATGGACCGGCTGCGACAGCGTGTCCGGCAATGGCCTGCAGTGCACGATCACGCTTGCGGGCGATAGTCAGGTTGAGGTTGCACTCGGCGTCGAAGGTGTGTCCATCTTCCGGAATGGCTTCGAGGAGTGAATCGTGAACCAGCGTCTGATATTCCCGATCCTGGCCCTGGCGGGCCTGCACAGCGCCAGCGCATTCGGCGCGGAGCCGCCGACGGCCAAGGTGGCCAATGGCGTGTCAGCCTTCGAGATGCAGCGCCAGGTGATCGCGCCCGGTGGCGGGCGTTCCGGCAATGGCGCCTGGCAGCTCGACGGCACGCTGGGCCAGGTGGCGGCCGGTCGCGCCAGCGGCGCTGCCTTCACGCTCGACGGCGGCTACTGGTCGCCCGACGTCGCCGCTGCGGGCGACACCCTGTTTTCCGACGGCTTCGAGGACACGCCATGAACATCCTGACGAAACTGCTGCTGGTCGCCTTGATCACGGCCTGCGGCATCGCCCACGCCGAAACCGCCTTCACCTACCAGGGCCGGCTTGGCAATGCCGGGCAGCCGGCGGATGGTCTGCATGACTTCCGCTTCCGGCTGTTCGATGACGCCGCCGCTGGCGGACAGGTGGGCGTCGACCAGTCGCTGTCGTCGGTGGATGTCGATGCCGGCATCTTCACCGTGCAGCTGGACTTCGGCGATGGCCCGTTCAACGCCGCGCCGCGCTGGCTGGAAATCGCCGTGCGCGAAACTGGCGCCGGCGCTTACACCACGCTGACGCCGCGCCAGCGCA
>JAGRJX010000181.1 GCA_020442545.1 Lysobacterales bacterium | reverse complement strand
CCTGCACCAGCGCCATGCGCATCAGACCGGCGGAGCCGAGCATGCAGTCCAGCCGCGTCAGCGCCACCATCTGCAGGATCGTCGCCACGCCGCGGCCTTCATCGCCGACGCGCTCGGCCCAGGCATTCTCGAACTCGACTTCCGACGAGGCGTTGCTGTGGTCGCCGAGCTTGTCCTTCAGGCGCTGGATACGGATCGCGTTGCGGCTGCCGTCCGGACACCAGCGCGGCAGCAGGAAGCAGGTCAGTCCTTCATCGGCTTGTGCCAGCACCAGGAAGACATCGCACATCGGTGCGGAAAAGAACCACTTGTGGCCGATAAGTCGATAGCTGCCGTCGCTTTGGCGGATCGCCCGCGTGCGGTTGGCGCGCACGTCGGAACCGCCCTGCTTTTCGGTCATGCCCATGCCGATGGTGCAGCCGCGCTTGTTTTCGGCTGGCTGGAACGACGGGTCGTAGTGGCGGCTGGTGATGCGCGGCAGCCAGGTTTCCGCGACGCGTGGCTCGGCCATCAGCGCGGGAACGGCGGCAGCGGTCATGGTCAGCGGGCAGCTGGTGCCGGCGTCGGCCTGGTTGTGCAGGAAGGCCAGCGCCGCGCGAACAACCTGTGCGCCTTCGCGGTCGCGACGGTTCCAGGCGAAGGCATGGACCTCGTGCTCCATCGCCGCGGACATCAGCCGGTGATAGGCCGGGTGGAAGCGTACCTCGTCGATGCGATGACCGAAGCGATCGTGCGTGTGCAGTTCGGGCCGGTAGCGATTGGCGAGGGCTGACTGTTCCGCCAGCTCGCCGCCGGCCAGTGCGCCGTAGCGCGACAGGTGTTGCGAACCCAAGTCGCTACCGTGCGCGGCCAGATGTCGCTGCAGCACCGGATCACTGTCGTACAGGTTCAGCGGCAGTAGCTCCGGTGGCTGGTTGTCGACGGTGTGGGTGGTGAAGGTTGGAAGTTCAGTCTGGTCGGACACGGAACAATTCGCTTTGGCGTCGTCCCCGAGCATGCCGCAGCATTCTCGCTGGGGCCAGCATGGCGACTACGCGAGGTGCAGAAAGACTGTAGGAGCGCCGAGAGTCGCGATGCTTTTGTTTGTGTGGCGGAAAAAGCATCGCGGCCATGGCCGCTCCCACAAAAAGCTTGGCAACAGGCATTGATTTCGCAGCCTGGCAGCCGCATCCGTCGATGGAAGCAACCGGAACGAGGCTAGCGCCTACATCTGCGGCGTGCCGAAGATCCGGTCGCCGGCGTCACCGAGGCCGGGCAGGATGTAGCCGTTCTCGTTCAGGCGCTCGTCGACCGCGGCGGCGAAGACGTGGACGTCAGGATGGGTTTCTTCGAGGCGCTTGAGGCCTTCGGGCGCGGCGACCAGGCAGATCATGCGGATGTCGTGGCAACCGGCATTCTTCAGCAGTTCGACGGTGGCGATCAGGGTGCCTCCGGTGGCCAGCATGGGGTCGAGGATCAGCGCGCGGCGCTCTTCTACGCCCGGCGCGAGGTTCTGGTAATAGCCTTCCGCCTCCAGGGTTTCCTCATTGCGCCTGAAGCCGACCACGCTCACCGGCGCCGACGGCAGGATGGTCTGCACGCCGGGCAGCAGGCCGAGGCCAGCGCGCAGGATCGGCACCAGGGTGACGCCTTCGCCGCGCACGTGCTGGCATTCGAGATCGCCAGCCCAGCCGTGGACGGTGATGGTCTCGGTGGGAATGTCGGCCATGGCCTCGTAGGCGAGGCAGGCGGCGATCTCGCCGGCGAACTGGCGGAAATGCACGCTGTCGAGCCTGGCATCGCGCAGACGGGCCAGTTTGTGCTGGACGAGTGGATGGCGGACTTCGGTGGCGTTCATGGTGATTCCGGCGATTCGGGGCTGTTCGCATCTTAGCGCGCTGCACTCGGGCTGACGGTGCGGCGACCGCATGACCTTCCGCAGGTTGTGCTGAACCGCGCCGGGCCTATGATGGCGGCATGCTGTCACGCCTCAACCATACCCAGATGCTGCGCTACGCCGGCCTGTTCAGCTGGGCCTGCGTCGGTATTCCACTGTTCCTCGGTTCCTTCCACGAAGGACTCAGCCGCGGCGACCTGCTGGGCTGGCGGGTCAGCTATTTCGGTTTCGGTCTCTGCTACTGGTTCCTGACCCGTGGCATCGGACGGCGGCAGGCGCGCACCGCCGACTACGTGCTGCTGCTGGTGGTGACGATGTGCGCCGTCGCGGTCAGCCATTTCAGCGGCTCCGGATTGGCTGGCGGCCTGCTGCTGGCGATTGCCGGCGTGTTGCCGTGGTTCCTGCCGCTCGGCGTCGGCATCAGCTGGCTGCTGCTGCAGAACGTCGTGCTGGTGCCGGTGTTCGCTTCACGTCCCGAGTTCAACTGGGGACAGGCCGCGCTGCAGGCGGTGATCTTTATCGGCTACTCCAGTTTTGCCTTCATTGCCGGTCTGGTGGCGCGGCGCCAGGCCGAGG
>JAGRJX010000025.1 GCA_020442545.1 Lysobacterales bacterium | reverse complement strand
TTTGGCTGGGTCACCATGGGACAGCTGCAGTCGCTGCCGTTGGTGATCGTTGGTCTCGTGCTGCTGTGGCTGTCGCGTCGCGCGCCAGTGTTGGAGCCGCAACAGCCGCCTGTCCAATCGAAAGAGGAAAAGCCCGCATGAAGGCCTATCTCGACCTGCTGCGCCATGTGCTGGAACACGGCGCCATCAAGGATGACCGCACCGGTACCGGCACGCGTTCGGTGTTTGGCTGGCAGATGCGTTTCGACCTCAACGAAGGCTTTCCGCTGGTCACCACCAAGAAGCTGCACCTGCGTTCGATCATCCACGAGCTGCTGTGGTTCCTCGCCGGCGATACCAACATCGCCTACCTGAAGGACAACAAGGTCAGCATCTGGGACGAATGGGCCGACGAGAACGGCGACCTGGGTCCGGTCTACGGCAAGCAGTGGCGGCGCTGGGAAGGTGTCGATGGTCGCGTGCACGACCAGATGCAGTGGCTGCTCGACGAGATCCGCCGCAACCCGGATTCGCGACGGCTGATCATTTCCGCCTGGAATGTCGGCGAACTGGACCAGATGGCGTTGATGCCCTGTCACAGCCTGTTCCAGTTCTACGTGGTTGACGGCAAGTTGAGCTGCCAGCTGTACCAGCGCAGTGGCGATATCTTCTTGGGCGTGCCCTTCAACATCGCCAGTTACGCGCTGCTGACGCACATGGTGGCGCAGGTCTGCGGGCTTGGCGTCGGCGACTTCGTGCACACGCTGGGTGACGCGCACCTGTATTCGAACCACGTCGAGCAGGCGAGGGAACAGCTCTCGCGCGAGCCGCGCGCGCTGCCGAAGCTGCGCCTTGATCCCGACGTCGACGACCTGTTCGCCTTCCGCTTTGACGACATCGAGATCCTCGACTATGACCCGCATCCGGCGATCAGGGCGCCGGTGGCCGTTTGAGTATGGATCGATCCAACCCGCAGATTGCCATCATCGCCGCACTCGATCGCACCGGTGCCATTGGTCGCGACAACGATCTGCCTTGGCGGCTGCCGGATGACCTGAAGCGCTTCAAGGCGCTGACGACGGGTCACACCGTCCTGATGGGTCGCAAGACGGCGGAATCGCTGGGGCGCGCCTTGCCCAATCGCCGCAATCTGGTGCTGACGCGCTCCGGCCGCGTGCCCTTTGACGGCATGCAGGCAGTGGCTTCACCGGACGAAGCGCTGTCGCTACTCGATGCCGATGACACCTTGATGGTGATCGGCGGCGCTGAAATCTACGAACTGACGCTTCCGTCCGCGACGCGCTTGTACCTGACCCACGTCAACACCTTCGTCGAAGGCGCGGACACCTTCTTTCCGCTGTTCGACGAATCGCAGTGGCAGGCGACGCACCGTGAAGCGCATCCGGCCGACGAGCGCCACGAATTCGCATTCGAGTTCGTCGACTACGAACGGCTTGCCGGCGATGACACCGCCCCGCGTTGAAGGCTTCATCCTGCTGCGCGCGCTGGCGAGACCGGCGCTGGTCCTGCTGTTGCTGCTGGTGCTCTGCTACGGCGGCATCGTTGCCTACCTCTACAGTCACCAGCGCCAGCTGATCTATCTGCCGCAGTTCACGCGCCAACCGGTGATGGAAACGAACTTCAGTGTCGATGTGGATGGCCTGTCGCTGAAGGGCTGGGTCGTGAACGCCGGAAAACGCGACGCGCTGATCTACTTCGGTGGCAACGGCGAAGCCGTACAGCGCAACGTTGATGATTTCCGGCAGTGGGTTCCGGATCGAAGCAGCTATCTGGTGCCTTATCGCGGTTATGGACCAAATGCCGGGGAGCCATCGCAGAATGCGCTGTTCGCCGATGCGCTGCGTCTGTTCGACAGCGTGAAGGCGCTCCATCCCGATGGTCGCGTCGCCATTGTCGGGCGCAGCCTCGGTACCGGTGTTGCCAGCTATGTCGCGTCACAGCGGGACATCGAACGGCTAGGGCTTGTCACGCCTTTCGACAGCATGGTCAGCATGGCCGGCGCCCGGTATCCATGGCTCCCGATCGGCTGGATGCTGGAGGAGCGCTTCGAGTCGGACCACTACTTGTCCGGACTCGGTGTGCCGCTAATGCTGCTGCGCGCGGGTCGTGATGAAGTGATTCCTGCGGCGGCCACGGATCGTCTGATCGCGGCATTGCCCGAAACACCGGAAGTGATCCTGTTTCCGAACGCCGCCCACAATGATATCGACGACTTTCCTGGCTACTGGTCCGCGATTTCCAGATTTCTGGGAACAAATGAAGTGGCGCTCAGGCCTCCCGGCCCGCTACCTGGATCAACCGGACTTCCGGACCCAGGGCCAGCGCAGTGAGCTTGCCGCCCCAGACGCAGCCGGTGTCGATGGCGTAGACGCCGAGGCCCATGAACAACCCCAGCGTGGACCAGTGGCCGCAGACAATGGGCAGGTCGCGCTTGGCCTGCCCGGGCACCTCGAACCACGGATACAGGCCGGGTTTCTGCGTGCCGGGCGTGCCTTTCTCATTGAAGGCGACGCGCCCATTCGGCGAGCAGTAGCGCAGCCGGGTCATCACGTTGATGATGGCGCGCAGGCGTTCCGGGCCTTTGAGGCTCGGTGACCAGTTCGGGCGATCGCCATACATCTGCCGGAACAGCTTGCGATAGTCGCGACCGCGCAAGGCCTTTTGGACCTCCATGGCGCGCCGTTGTGCCTGGTCGATACTCCATTGCGGCGCAAGGCCGGCATGCACCATGGCCCAGCCCAGCTCGCGATCGACGTGGAACAGCGGACAGGCCCGCAGCCACTCGATCAGCGGCGTGCGGTCCTCGGCGTAAAGGATGCGGCGAAGGTCCGGATTGACGCGACGCTGTTCGGGTTCACGCCGTTCGGCAACCGCGAGCAGAGACAGATCGTGGTTGCCAAGAACGACGGTGCTGTAAGCCGAGAGTGAGTGGATCAGTCGCAGGGTTTCCAGCGACTGCCCACCGCGATTGACCAGGTCACCGCAGAACCACAGCTTGTCTCGCGCCGGATCGAAGCGGATGGCGTCCAGCAGGCGCTGCAGCGCGTCGTAACAACCCTGGACGTCTCCGATCGCAAAGGTGGTCATCGGCGCGAAGCTCCTTATGTCAATGCAGTGTCCGCGGAATACTCAGGGTGAAACGCGGAATCGCGCCCTCGACGCTGGCGCCATCATCGGTCACCCACTCATAGCTGCCGTGCATGGTGCCGCATTCGGTTTCCAGCACCGCGCCCGAGCTGTATTCGAAGCTTTGGCCCGGCTCCAGCCGCGGTTGCTCGCCAACCACGCCTTCACCACGCACTTCACGCGTCTGGCCCTTGGCGTCGGTGATGATCCAGTGCCGCGCATGCAGCCGTGCCGGCTCCTTGCCGACGTTGCGCAGGCGGATGGTGTAGGAGAAGACGTAGCGATCATCGTCGGGCTTGGACTGGTCTTCCAGGTAGCGCGTCGCGATCGCGATTTCGATGGAGATTTCTCGGCGGTTCATGCGGCTAGTGTATTCGACGCGCGAAGCGCAGCCCACCGCATACGCGCGTAACAGAGCACGTTCG
>JAGRJX010000180.1 GCA_020442545.1 Lysobacterales bacterium | reverse complement strand
AGTCGTCACCCGACGCCTGACGCAAGCCTCCCGAAACCTCCTCTCCTCCCCACCTCCCGGAGTCCGCCATGCTCGACGCCAACCTGAAAACCCAGCTCGAGGCCTACCTCGAGAAAGTCGTGCAGCCCATCGACCTCGCCGCTTCGCTGGACAACAGCGACAAGTCGCGCGAGCTCGAAGCCCTGCTGCAGGACATCGCCAGCCTCTCAGACAAGGTCGACTTCGTGCGCAGCGACGATGACGCACGCCGTCCGTCCTTCGCCATCCGCCGCCGTGACAGCGATGTTCAGGTCCGCTTCGCCGGCATCCCGCTGGGCCACGAGTTCACCTCGCTGGTGCTGGCGCTTTTGCAGGTCGGCGGCCATCCGCCCAGGCTCGGCGATGACGTCATCACACAGATCACGTCGCTCGATGGCGACTATCGTTTCGAGACCTACATGTCGCTGTCCTGCCAGAGCTGCCCGGACACGGTGCAGGCACTGAACGCGATGAGCGTGATCAATCCGCGCATCCAGCATGTCGCCATCGATGGCGCGCTGTACCAGGCCGAAGTGGAAGCACGCGAGATCATGTCGGTACCGACCGTGCTGCTGAACGGCGAGGTATTCGATGCCGGCCGCCTGAGCGTGGAGCAGATCCTGGCCAAGCTCGACACCGGTGCTGCTGATCGCGCTGCCGAAGCGATCAAGGCCAAGGATGCCTTTGACGTTCTGGTGATCGGTGGCGGTCCCGCCGGCGCGGCATCGGCGATCTACGCCGCACGCAAGGGCATTCGCACCGGTGTCGCCGCCGAACGCTTCGGCGGTCAGGTGCTCGACACCCTGAGCATCGAGAACTTCATCTCCGTGCCCTACACCGAAGGCCCGAAGCTGGCGACGGCGCTGGAGCAGCACGTCAAGGAAAACGACGTCGACGTGATGAACCTGCAGCGCGCCAGGGCATTGGTTCCGGCAGCCACCGAGGGCGGCCTGATCGAAGTGCAGCTCGAGAGCGGCGCGTCACTGAAGTCGAAGTCGGTAATCCTCGCCACCGGCGCACGCTGGCGGCAGATGGGCGTGCCCGGCGAGGACGAGTATCGCAACAAGGGCGTGGCCTATTGCCCGCACTGCGACGGTCCGCTGTTCAAGGGCAAGCGCGTGGCGGTAATCGGCGGCGGCAACTCCGGCGTGGAAGCCGCCATCGACCTCGCCGGCATCGTCGCCCACGTGACCCTGATCGAATTCGACGCCCAGCTGCGAGCCGATGAAGTGCTACAGCGCAAGCTGCGTTCGCTGCCCAACGTCGACATTATTGTCAGCGCGCAGACCACCGAAGTGCTGGGCGATGGCCAGCGCGTGAACGGACTCGTGTACAAGGACCGCGTCGGCGGTTCGTCGCACACGATCGAACTGGAGGGTGTGTTCGTGCAGATCGGCCTGCTGCCCAACACCGAATGGCTGAAGGGCACGGTCGAGCTGTCGCCGCGCGGCGAGATCATGATCGACGGCCGCGGCGCGACCAGCGTCCCCGGCGTGTTTGCCGCCGGCGACGCCACCACGGTGCCGTACAAGCAGATCGTGATCGCCATGGGCGCCGGTTCCACGGCCGCGCTCAGCGCCTTCGACCACCTGATCCGCAGCTCGTCACCGGCCACCACAGAGTCCGCCGGGAGCAAAGCCGAAGCCGCATGAACCTGCGCGATCTCCGCTATCTGGTTGCCCTGGCCGAACATCGGCACTTCGGCAGGGCGGCTGCGGCTTGTTACGTCAGCCAGCCGACGCTGTCCACGCAGATCCGCAAGCTGGAGGACGAGCTGGGCGTCACCCTGATCGAGCGCGCACCGCGTCGCGTCATGCTGACGCCCGTCGGTCGCGACATCGCCGAACGTGCGGGCCGCGTTCTGGCGGAGGTCGAGCAGCTCAAGCAGACCGCTCGGCGCGCCACGGATCCGGAATCGGGAGCGATCCGCCTCGGCATCTTCCCCACGCTCGGTCCCTATCTGTTGCCGCATGTGATCCCGCGGATTCGCAAGCGCTTCCCGCGCCTGGAGCTGCTGCTGGTCGAAGAGAAGACCGAAGTCATCCTCAAGCGCCTGCGCGAAGGGCAGCTGGATGCCGGCATCCTCGCGCTGCCCCTGCCGGACGAACATCTGCACATCGAGCCGCTGTTCGACGAGCCCTTCGTGCTGGCCGTGCCCGAATCCCATCCGTTCGCAAAGCGAAAGTCGCTGAAGACCGATCAACTGGCGACTGAAAGCCTGCTGCTGCTGGAGGATGGCCACTGCCTGCGCGACCAGGCGCTGGATGTCTGCCATCTGGCTGGCGCGTTCGAGAAGTCCGGATTCCGCGCCACCAGCCTGGAAACGCTGCGGCAAATGGTCGCTGCGAACGTCGGCATGACCTTGCTGCCGACCCTGGCCGTCAAACCACCCGTGCCGCGCTCCGACGCCATTCACCTGCTGCGCTTTGAAGGCGAGGCTCCGCGCCGGCAGATCGCGATGGTCTGGCGTCGCAGCAGCGCCATGGATGACACGCTCAGCGCCTTGGCCGGCGAAATCCGGGCATTGCCGCCGGAACTGCTGTCGGTGGACAGGGACCTCGACGTGGCACCGAGCAAGCGGTGATGCGTGCGACCGATAGCGGGCACGATCAGGGCGTGTTACCGACGCTGGGACTGGGGCCGCACGCGACGCTGCGAATCGAATCGTTCAAGCCGCATGCCGGCAACGAGCTGACCTTCGAGCTTCGCTTCAACATCACCGCCGACCACATGGGTGAGCGCTGGCAGGGTCGCTACGCCGGCATCGAAGACCATGTCTACGCGGAGATCGAAGGCCTGGGCCGGGTGCATGGCGTGTGCATCGATGAACAACCCACGCCGCCAGCGCAAAGCATCACCCATCGCCTCCGCTTCACCTTCGACAACGACCACCTAGCCGTCATCCGTGCCGGTGCAGAGTTCGGTTTCGGCGTCGACGACGACCGCATGCGCGTCGGCGTGCGCGTCAAGCGCCAGATACTGCAGCGACTGTTCGGCACAAGCTGAGCGCAGGCCGATCCACCGCGGATACGCGAAGCCGTTCGTTGCATCGAGCCAGGTAGCACCGGCACGAAGCCACTCGAACCATGAACACCTCATTCCGTTCGTGGTGAGGCCGCTCAAACCATGACCACTTCACACCGCTCGTGGTGAGCGAAGTCGAACCATGAACACACCTGCTCGCGGCACGAACCGTTCATGTTCATGAAGCGGCGCAAACCCCAGCCCAGCACATTCAAGGGTTTGCGGAGACTTCTTCAACAACTCCGCACCGCGACATGATTCCGCAAAGTCACTCCGGTAAGGTTTGTCGCTCAACCCCGGGGAAATTCCTATGACCAAGCGCATCGGGCGCCTGCCCTTTCTGTCCACTCTCTCGTCGGCGCTGCTTCTGCTTTCCGCGCCCTTTGCCCACGCAGCTGTCCTGCCCGGCGACATCGCCGTCGTTGGAATGACTTTCGACAATCCGGATACCTTCGCTTTTGTCGCCATCGAACCAATCGCTGCGGCCGAAGAGATTCATTTCACCGACGATGGATGGCTCAGTTCGGATGCATTCCGGACCGGAGAGGGAGAAATCATCTGGACTTCTCCAGCCGGAGGCGTCAGCGCAGGCACCGTGGTTGAAGTAACGGTCACTTCTCCGACCTCGACGACTGTCGGCGCAGTCGACGACTCTGGCCCCCCAAACTTTTCAACAGGTGGCGACCAGGTGATCGCCTTTACTGGCACTCTGGCCTCCCCCACCGTGATCTACGCCGCCAACAGTGAAGGCACCGGCTGGCAGGCGGATGCCACCAGTTCGAACACCAGCGCTCTGCCCACTGGACTGGTTGACGGAACGACAGCCGTCGCCCTGACCCCGGAAGCCGATAACTGGGCCTACACCGGCACCACAAGCGGAACGCCGGCCGAATTGCTGGCGGCGATCGGAAACGTCGCAAACTGGACTTCCGACAATACCAACCCGGTCGCTTATCCCAGCAGCTTCACGGTAAGCGCTGGCACGCCCAACCTGAGCATTGATGACGTCAGCATGGCCGAAGGCGATGCCGGCACGACGACGTTCACTTTCACGGTGAGCATCGACAACACCTCCGGCTCGGATGTCACATTCGACTATGTAACCGTGGACGGCACGGCCACGACGGCCGATAGCGACTATGTCGGTATAACCACGACTGCCGGCACCATCACCGCGGGCAACCTGACGACGACCATCGACGTCACCGTCAATGGCGACACCACGATTGAGAGCGACGAAGACTTCACCGTCGAGCTGAGCAGCGTGGTTGGCGCCAATGTGACCGATGGCGTGGGCACCGGCACGATCCTTGATGATGACGCACCGGATTGGATCATCAATGAATTTCAGTCGGACCCCGCGCCGGCCGGCGATGCAAACGGCGATGGAGTATCCAGTACGACAGACGATGAGTTCGTAGAGATCTACAACAACTCCGGTAGCGCTGCTGATATTTCAGGCTGGACGCTTAAAGACGCTGTCGGCGTCAAACACACCTTCCCACCATCCACCACGATCCCCGCCAACTGCGCGATTGTGGTGTTCGGCGGAGGCACACCTACCGGAACATTCGGGTACGCGACGGTTCAGGTCGCCAGCACTGGCAATATTGGCCTAAACAATAGCGGTGACACGATCACGTTGAATGACGGTTCGACCGACGTCGTCACCTATACCTATACCGGCACAAGCAGCGACGACCAGTCTCAGACTCGTGATCCAGACATTAGTGGAGCATCCTTTGTCCTCCACAGCACCGCCACCGGAGCCGGCGGCGCGCTGTACTCGCCGGGCACCATGATCGACGGCAGCAACTTCAGTGGCTGCACGCCGCCGCCGCCGAACCTGAGCATCGACGACGTCACCCAGAACGAGGGCGATGCCGGCACGAGCACGTTCACCTTCACCGTCAGCATTGATGGCACATCGATGTCGGACGTGACTTTCGACTACGCCACCATGGACGGATCGGCGCTGGTATCGGACAGCGACTACGTGGCGATCACCACCACTGCCGGCATGATCACCGCCGGCAATCTCACCACCACCATCGACGTCACCGTCAACGGCGATACCACGGCGGAAGGTGACGAGAACTTCAGCGTGGAGCTGAGCAACGTGGTGGGCGCAGTCCTGGTCGATGGCAGTGGCCTTGGCACGATCACCAACGACGACGCGTCGGTTCCGGACCTGACCATCGACGACGTGACCGCGCTGGAAGGCGATAGCGGGACCCAGACCTACACCTTCACTGTCAGCCTGAGCGCACCGGCCCCTGCGGGTGGCGTGAGCTTCACCTTCAACACGGTGAACGACACCGCGACGACGGCGGACAGCGATTACGTCGGCATCTCCCCGTCTTTCGGAGCGATCACAGCCGGCAACTCGTCCACGACCATCGACGTCACCGTGTACGGTGACACCGTGGGCGAGCCGGACGAGCAGTTCTTCGTCAATATCGGCAGCGCCAGCAACGCCAACATTCTCGACGGCGTCGGCATCGGTACCATCCAGAACGATGACCTGTATCCGATCTGGCAGATCCAGGGCAGCGGCGCCTTCTCGCCCATGGTGCCGGGGGCAACCCTCGGTTCCATCACCTCGGGCTCGACTGTGGACATCCAAGCCAGCGTGGTGACCGCCGTGGCCTATCGTGCCAGCGACAACGCTCAACAGGCGTTCTTCATGCAGACGCCGGATGCCGACTCGGATGGCAACATGGCCACCTCCGACGGCATCTACGTCTACAGCACTACGCCGGTCGCCGTTGGCGATCTGGTAACGGTCAGCGGCACGGTGCAGGAATTTTACGGCACCACGGAAATCGGTTCGGCGACGGTCAGTGTCGACTCCAGTGGCAATGCGTTGCCGACGGCGGTGACCTTCTCGACGGGCTCGGGCATGCCATCGCTCGATCCGACGGCGCTGACCTGTCCGGGTAGCGGCCCTGGCGGCACAAATAACGACGACACCAACTTCGAATGCTTCGAAGGCATGCTGGTGAACATTCCGGAGGCCATCGCGCTGCAGGGCAACCGTCGCCGTACCAATGACGACTACGCCGAGCTGCAGTTCACGCCTAGGGCACAGCGCTCATTGCGCGAACAGGGCGTGCGCTACCCGGATGCCACCACGCTGGCCAACTCAGCCGCCGGTGCCTGGGACGGTAATCCTGAAGTCATGGAAATGGATCCGGATATCGCCCGTCGCGGTACATCCGGCCCGACGCCAGCCATCGATACAGAGATCGTCGGTGGCGCCACGTTCAGCGCCACCGGCGTACTGACCTTCGACTATGGCGACTACGTGTTCTGGCCCACGGCCCTCACCATCGACGCCGCCAGCAACGTGCTGCCGCGCCCGGTGGATACGCCGACCAGCACGGAGCTCAGCATCGGTTCGTTCAACATGCTGCGCTTCTGCGACACCATTACCGGTGAGCACGTCTACACCTGTGAGAGCCCGGAGCCCGACCAGACGGCGCTGGATGCCAAGCTGGTGAAGCTGAGCGCCTACGTGCGCGAAGTCCTGCTGTCGCCTGACGTGGTCGGCGTGCAGGAAGTCGAGACGCAGGCGGTGCTGGCTGACCTCGCCACACAGATCAGTGCAGACGGCGGACCGACCTACACGGCCTATCTTGTCGAGGGCAACGATGGTGGCGGCATCGACGTTGGCTATCTGGTCAAGGACTCCCGAATCCGCAACGCATCAGTCACCCAATACCTGAAGGGCGAGACCTGGGACGACCCGGACTGCTCACCGTGCGCTGATCCGCTGCATGATCGCCCGCCGCTGCTGCTGGAGGCGGATTTCGAGCCCACGATCGGAGGACCCCCGATTCCGTTCGCAATCATCAACAATCACATCCGCTCGCGCGGTGGCGTGGACACGGGCAATGATCGCGTTCGCGCCAAGCGCTTCACGCAGGCACGATCCATCGCCCAGTTGGTACAGGATTTCCAGTCCGCCAGCGGCCCGTTCAGCGGTCAGGGCACCGACGAGATTCCGCTGATCATGGTGGGCGACTACAACGCCTACCAGTTCACCGATGGCTATGCGGACGTGGTGGGCATGATCGCCGGCACCTACGACGATAGCGCCAACACTTGCGCGCCAGGCAATGCCGTCACCAACTGCAAGCTGGGCGGCCCGAACATCGTCTCGCCGGCGCTGCAGAACCTGGTGCTGTCGGTGGATGCCAACGAGCAGTATTCGTTCCAGTACCGGGAGAACTTCGGTGCCGTGATGGGCTACGGCACCCCGAATCCGGCGCGTGATGTGGCCACCGGGCAGATCCTCGACCATGTGCTGGCCAATCAGCTTGCTGTGCCTTACGTCACCAACATTCAATACGGTCGCGCCAACACCGACGCGTCGATCAATGGTGCCGAACTGGGCAGCGGCCCGGATGGCGCAGGCGGCACGCAGCTGAGCGAGGCCATCGGCAGCTCGGACCACGACGGCCTGGTTGCTTACTTCGAGACCGACTGCTCCGGTGCGCTGGCGGGTGATGCCAGTGCGGACACCGACAACGATGGTATCTGCCAGCTCATCGACAACTGCCCGGATGATGCCAATAGCGACCAGACCGATGCCAACGGGAACGGTCTGGGTGCAGACTGTGACGCCACACCGATGGCGGTCAACGATCCGGCTGCCGGCAACTACGCGGCCACCGAGGACAACACGCTGAACATCCCTGCGACCGGCTTGCTGGCCAACGACACGGACGACGATGGTGACAGCCTGACCGCGTCCCTAGTGGACGACTCCGCGGCGAATGGCTCCGTCACCGTGAACGCGGACGGCAGCTTTGGCTACACCCCGAACCTGAACTTCTGCGACGACGCCAACCCGGTGAGCTTCACCTACCAGGCCAGCGACGGGGAGACCACATCCGCCGCCACGGCGAGCATCCTGGTCGCCTGTGAAAACGATGCGCCGACGATCTCGGACATTCCCAGCCCGCAGATGACCGACGAGGAAGTCTCGTTGATGGTGGCCTTCACCATCAACGACGTGGACTCCACGCTGGCCTGCTCGGCAGCCAACCTGGCGGCAACCTCCAGCAACGAATCGCTGATGCCGGTGGGCGACATCGTCTTCGGTGGTACTGCACCGAACTGCACCGCAACGCTGACGCCGGCCACCAACCAGGTCGGCAACAGCACCATCCGCCTCACGGTCAGCGATGGCTCGCTGGATGCCTTCGACGAATTCGTGCTGACGGTCAGCAACGTGGACGACCCGGCGGTGCTGATGGACGACACCGCGTCGCTGACAGAGGATGATCCTGCCACGGCCATCAACGTGCTCGTCAACGACAGCGATCCGGATTCGACGCTGCAGATCACCGCTGTCAGTGATCCCGCGCATGGGACGGTCGTGGTGACAGGTGGTGGCACCGGCCTGACCTACGAGCCGGACGCCAACTACTGCAACGACGGCGCGCCCACCGATGACTTCACCTACGACGCCAACGGCCAGACCGCCACGGTCCGGGTGACGGTGTTCTGCCAGAACGACGATGCGGTGGCTACCGACGACCGCACCACGGTCACGCAGAATTCGACCGGCAACGTGATCGACGTGCTGACCAACGACACGGCTGATCCGGACTTCGCCCTGTCCATCGACGACGTCGACACCAACAGCGCGCAGGGCGGCACGCCCGGCAACGATGGCAGCCAGATCACCTTCACACCGTTCAACGGCTTCTGCGGCACGGATACCTTCGACTACACGCTGGTTGGCGGCAGCAGTGCCACGGTCACGGTGACGGTCAACTGTCTTGGCTCCACCATCTTTGCCGACGGTTTCGAGGACTGATCGCCTCGCAACAGCGCAAGACGACGACGGTCACCTTCGGGTGGCCGATGTCGTTGGTGCCTGCGGGATCAGGCGAACCACAGGTATCGACAGGATTGCCGGGGGAAGGCACACGTACATACGCAGGTCGGCTCAAGGGCGAAGGCCGGAGCCGACGCATGTTGCGTCAGGACAGGTCGGCTCCGCGGCGTTGCCGCTTGAGCCGACCTACCGCTGGGCGCTATAGCCGGCTGCGTGCTTCGCCAGCAGGGAGCGCAGCGGCGCCATGTGGCTGACCAGACCAAGGCCCGGGCCACGCAGCAAGGTCAACAGCGGCTGGTCGTTGGAGAAAAGGGCATTGATGCCGCTGAATGCACGACCGGCAATGGCGGACTCGCTGCGACGTTCGCGCGCGTAGCGTATCAACAGGCGTTGCCATTGACCTGCCGTCTGCGGCCCTTCACCTGCCTCGACAAGACCCATCAGAAACGCCGCATCCTGAAGACCGAGATTGGCGCCCTGCCCGGCCAGCGGATGCACGGCGTGGGCAGCGTCGCCGATCAACAGCAGCCGACCATCGACGAAGCGTTCGGCAAGCTGTCGTCGCAACGGGAAGGCAGCGCGTTTTGATATCAGTCGCACCTCGCCCAGACGTGCATCGAAGGCACGGGTGAGTTCAGCGTTGAAGGCCGCTTCATCCAGCTGCAGCCGACGCTCGGCCTCCGCGCTGGACTGCGTCCACACGATCGAGCAACGGTTGCCTTGGAAAGGCAGGAACGCCAGCGGACCGTCCGGCAGGAAGCGTTGCCAGGCCGTGTGCTGGTGATGCAGCTCGCACTCGACGTAGGCCACGAGGCCGCGCTGTCCATAGTCGGTGGACTCGACCGCGATACTGGCCCGCCCGCGCAGCGGTGAAGCCGCGCCATCGGAGGCGACCAGCATTTCGACGTCGAAATGCTCGTCATCGACCGCCACCGCGATGCCGTTTTCGCGCTGCTCGAAGCTGCCTACAGCGACGCCGGCGCGGCATTCGATGCGCGGATGCACTCGCAGGCGTTGCCATAGCGCATCGAGCAGCACGTTCTGCTCGACGATATGCCCCAGCGTGGCGGCACCCACGTCGGCAGCACGGAA
>JAGRJX010000179.1 GCA_020442545.1 Lysobacterales bacterium | reverse complement strand
CACCCAGCGCCTGGGTCAGGAAGAAGGGAAGGAAGCGGCGGGTCTTGAGCAGGCTGAACTGACTGGCGTGCGCCATGCGGGGCATTCCGTGCGGGCCGGGGTGCATTGCCGCCAACCGCAGCGCGGCTGTCAAGTCTCGGCGGTCGCCGGAATGGCGTCGGCATGCCCGTATACTGGCCAGCCGCAGTCGAACGGATGAGCGCATGACCAAAGCCGACCCGGTGGCCGCTACCGCGCAGGCGCTTCGCAAGGCGGCAGCATGGATGGAAGACCTGATGCGGCTGGGTTCAGCCGGCGGTCTGCTGCTGATCGCTGCTGCCTGCGTGGCGCTGCTGCTCGCCAACTCCCCGGCTGCGGGGACATACCGGGAGCTGCTCGACATTCCTTTTGCCATCAGCGCGGGCGCTTTCAGCATCGACAAACCGTTGCTGCTCTGGATCAACGACGGGTTGATGGCGATCTTTTTCCTGCTGGTTGCCCTGGAGATCAAGCGCGAAGTGGTATCTGGCCAGCTGTCGTCGCGCTCGCAGCTGGCGCTGCCGGTGATTGCTGCGCTGGGTGGTGCTGTGGTGCCCGCGTTGATCTACGCGGGCATCAACCATGACGACGCCGAAGCCATGCGCGGCTGGGCCATCCCGACGGCCACCGACATCGCCTTCGCACTGGGCATGCTGAGCCTGCTAGGCCGGCGCGTTCCGCTGTCGATCAAACTGCTGCTGTCGACCATCGCGGTCATCGACGATCTGCTGGCGATTCTCATCATCGCCGTGTTCTACACCAGCAATCTGGCGCCGATTGCCATCGTCTGTGCATTGGCCCTGGTGGGCCTTCTTGTCGGAATGAACCGTCTTGGCGTGAAGGGCACGGGGCCGTATTTGCTGGTCGGCGCGCTGCTGTGGATGTGTGTGCTCAAGTCCGGCGTGCACGCAACGCTCGCCGGGGTGGTGGTGGGCCTTTGCATTCCTGCCGATGACGAAAAGGGGGGTTCGCCACTGGAGCGGCTTGAGCATCGTCTCCAGCCCTGGGTTGCTTACGGCATCCTGCCGCTGTTCGCATTCGCCAACGCCGGTGTACCGCTTCCGGACGACGGTCTGGATGCGCTGCTGCATCCGGTCCCGCTCGGCATCACGCTGGGCTTGCTGCTGGGCAAGCCTCTGGGCGTTTTTGGCGGCGTCTGGCTGGCCACCCGCTTGCGCTGGCTTGCCCTGCCTGAAGGACTGGGCCTGGGCGCGCTGTTCGGTGTGTCGGCGCTCTGCGGCATCGGTTTCACCATGAGTCTGTTCATCGGCTCGCTGGCCTTCGAGAGCGGCGCGCTTCAGTACGCTGAACTCAACCGCATCGGTATCCTTGCTGGCTCGGTGATTGCGGCGATTGTCGGACTGCTGTGGCTGCGCTGGCGGCTTCCGTTGCCCAACGCGCGATGCGCTTGAGCGCATGGTTTCCGGACACCAATGCGGCACGGCACTTGCCTGGCCTGCGCAGGAAAGGGGCCGAATGCGGTCCTGGCGGCATCCGGGTGCTCCCCGACGTCGGCCAGGATTGATGACGCGTTGCGTGAAATTGCTGCGACGCAACCGCTGCCGCGGCGCTATGCGCATGGGTCCCCATCGCGCACCCGGCACGGTGCGTGTTGCGGGCTTCCTGCAGTGCGACTCAATGACTGCATGGGCTTGACGTTTGCCCAGTGCGCGGGTCGCACTTCGCGGCGCGGCCGCGGGCGCATCGCGGAACGAGGGGTGGATGCGCGCAGTAGCGTGTCCCGGGCCGGTTTCAGGGCCGATGATGCTGCATCGCAGCACCATCCGTCACTTGTCACCGTACGCCACGGCATTGCCATTTCGTTAAGCGCCTCCCTAAGATAGCCGTCGTCCCCCATTCCCGATTACGACTCCCGATACCGGAAGAAGGATCAACACCATGCAGGTCCGACTGACTCTGGCCCTGGCGCTCTCCGCGCTGACCCTCGCCGCCTGCGGCAGCTCGAGCAACAGCTCGCGCGCCGTGGACAACACTCCGCCCGTCAACGGCGGCGGTTCCCCCGTGACCGGGGTAATCACCGCGCGCTTCGATCCCAGCAACGGCGTGGTTCCACTGCCGAACAACCTGCTGCTGTCGGGTACGACGGACCTGACGCTGAACATTCCGGTCGCTGACCCGACCAACTACGGCGACCCGCAGGTGGCGCTGAACGCGCTGGATGGCTGGAGTACGGTCGGGCCCTGGAGTGCTTCCTTCTCGGCGGCGCCAACGGCGTCCACGGTGGTGCCCGGCACCAGCGTCCGCCTGTTTGAAGTGAGCCTGACTGGCCCGGGTGGTGGCGTAACCGGTGTCGTCCGCGAGCTGAGCGCCGGCACCGAGTTCGTGACCGCCATGGCGCCCTCGGACAGCACAGGTCGCACGATGGCGATCATCCCGACGTCGCCGCTCAAGCAGCTGACCACCTACATGGCGATCGTCACCAACAGCATCACCGACGCCAATGGCAACGATGTCACGCCGGATCAGACCTATTTCCTGGCCAAGCGCACCAGTCCGCTGTGCGTGGATGGCGAGAGCACCGATCCGCTGCTGCCGGCGGCCACCGCCTGCGCGCTGGAGCCGCTGCGCCTGTTGACCAACTCGCAACTGGCGGCTGCCGCATCGCAGGGCATCGATCCGGATGACGTGGTATTGAGCTGGACCGCCACCACGCAGAGCACCAGCGTGGTCCTCGGTGCGCTCGCCTCGGTGACACAACCGGCAGCCACCGTGCTGGCGCCCACCGGCATGGACACGTCAGCCATTGGTCTGCCGCCGGTCGCCGACATTTACATCGGCGTGATTACGCTGCCGTATTACCTGGTGCCACCCAGCGCCGAGAATCCGACCGGGCCACTGAACGGCTTCTGGAAAGCAGCCCCGGGTGCCTATGTGCCGCCGTTCAACGCCTACGGTCTTGACCCGACCTCCACCAACCTCACCTTTGCCAATCCGTTCCCGGCCAAGAACACCGATGTCACGGTGCCGGTGCTGATGACCGTGCCCAACGTCAACTCCGGTCACAGCAAGCCCGCGTCGGGCTGGCCGATCGTGATCTTCCAGCACGGCATCACCCGCAACCGCACCGACGCGCTGGCGATCTCCGCCACGCTGGCCGCACAGGGTTTTGCGGTGGTCGCCATCGATCTGCCGCTGCACGGCATTTCGCCGGAAAATCCCGTGCTGGCGCCGTTCTACGTCGAGAACACGCCGTTTGCTCCGATGGCTACGGAATTCACGTTTGACGTCGATTATGTCGACAACAGCACCGGCGCCCCGGGTCCGGATGGCCATGCGGACTCATCCGGCACGCACATGATCAACCTGTCCTCACTGCTGACCTCGCGTGACAACCTGCGCCAGGGCGTGGCCGACCTGCTGGTGCTGTCGGCCAGCATCGGCAGCATGGACATCAATGGCGACCACGTCGGTGATTTCGATGCCTCGCGCAAGGCCTTCGTCGGCCAGTCGCTGGGTTCGATTGTCGGCACGCCGTTCATTGCCCTCGACCCGACGGTGAATGTGGCCACGTTGTCGGTTCCCGGTGGCGGCATCGCCAACCTGCTGAACGGCTCGCCGACCTTCGGGCCGCGCATCCGCGCCGGGCTGGCTGCTGCGGGTGTGGAAGCGGGCACGCCGGATTTTGATCGATTCCTGGGTGCCGCACAGCAGGCGATCGACGCGGCCGATCCGATCAACTTCGGCACCGCCTCGATCAACAACGCGATCCTGCTGCACGA
>JAGRJX010000024.1 GCA_020442545.1 Lysobacterales bacterium | reverse complement strand
TCTCGATGCCGTCGGTATCGCGTGGAATCAGCGCGCAGGTGATGCCACGATCTTCGTCGCCGCCGAGCAGGCCGTCGGGATCCTTCAACCGGAACGCCAGGCCGATCAGCGTCGCCACTGGCGCCAGCGTGATGTAGCGCTTTTTCCAGTTGAGGCGCAGGCCGAGCACTTCCTTGCCGTCGATGGTGCGCTTTTCGACCACACCTTCAGACTGCGTGGCGGCGGCGTCGGAGCCGGCCTCCGGGCCGGTGAGGCCGAAACAGGGAATTTCGCGACCGTCGGCCAGGCGCGGCAGGTAGTGGTTCTTCTGCTCGTCCGTGCCGTAGTGCAGCAGCAGTTCCGCCGGGCCCAGCGAGTTGGGCACCATCACGGTGACGGCGGCGGCTGCGGAACGCGAGGAAATGCGGGTGACGATGCGCGCCTGTGCGATCGCGCTGAATTCGAGGCCACCGTATTTCTTCGGCACCAGCATGCCGAAGAAGCGCTCGCGGCGGATGAAATCCCAGGCTTCCGGCGGCAGGTCGCGGCGCTGCTGGATGTCCCAGTCGTCGAGCATGTCGCAGAGCTGCTCCACCGGGCCGTCGAGAAAGGCCTGCTCCTCGTCGCTCATCGGCGGCAGTGGATAGCCCAACAGCGTCTTCCAGTTGGGACGGCCGGAGAAAAGTTCGGCATCCCACCACACGGTGCCGGCTTCCAGCGCGATGCGCTCGGTATCGCCGAGGCGCGGCAGCACTTTCTTCATTGGACCGATCAGCCACGATGAAATCAGCAGGCGGCGAATCGGCGGAATGCCGAAGAGCACGGCGATGGCGATCAGCGCGATGGTGACGCCGTTGAACAGCATGGGCGAGTCCACGCCCTGCCAGCGCCAGAACAGCAGCAGCGTGGCGGTAGCGAACAGCCAGGCCAGCAGCGCGCGGCCCAGGAACAGCCAGAAGCAGGCAAGGGCGAGTGCAACAGCGACGGCAAGCGTGACGGCAAGGGCGAACGACATGGCGGACTCCGACCGTGGACTGCCCCAAGCCTAACGCGTCACGCGCCATCGGACAGCGTTGTCCTGCGAAAAACACCCCGACAAACCGCGTCAGGGCGTCCTTCAACGGGTCATGCGCTCAACGGCCACAACGCCAGGATCAGGCCGATCAGGGTGAACTGCAGCGTGTGGTAGCCGGCGTTGACCAGGAACAGCTTCAGGCTCTTGCGCTCGAACAGGTAGTTGATGCCGAAGCTGGCGCTGACCCAGCACAGCCCTGCCGAGAAGCCGGCCCCAAGGCCCAGCGCCAATGGCGGTCGCGGTCCGAGGAACATGGCGAAGACGAAGGAGGCGACCAGGCAGAGCACGAAGGTCAGGCCGAAGATCAGGCCCATGTTGGCGTTCTTCATCTGCTCGTCGGTGACGCCGGACTCGCGCTGCCAGACCTTGCCGAACAGCGCCGGCGAGTACCAAAGGCCGCCCAGCACGAAGCCGGACACGGCGGCGATCAGCACCGCCCAGATGTTGAATTCAGGCATGGTTCTCTCCCCGTTGTTGGTCGTTGGTTGGGCCGCAGCATGCGCGACAGCCGGCCGTCGGTATTGGAAAAATGTCACCTCGCGCGGTAGCCGGCATCAGGACACCACCAGGCTGCCGCTGTCCGGCTGCGGGCGGCGCAGCAGTTCGCCGGGCGCCATGCCGCTGAAGGCGCGGAAGTCGCGGATCAGGTGCGACTGGTCGTAGTAGCCGCAAAGCGCGGCCAGCTCGCTCCACGGCACCCGTTCGCGCCCCGCCAGCAGGGTCATGGCGCGGCGGAAGCGGTGAATGCGCGATAGCGACTTCGGGGTCAGGCCGACTTCGCGACGGAAGCGTTCGCCAAGATGCTTGCGACTGACGCCGGCATCCTTCGCCAGCACTTCAACCGCCAGCACTCCGTCACTATCCGCGATGCGCTGCAGGCAGCCGATGACGAGCTCCGAAGCGACGAAGCGTGGTGCCAGTCGACCCGCCAGCCAATCCTCGACCAGCGCGAAGCGGCGCTCGATGCTCTGCGTCTGCAGCAGGCGCTGGCGCAGGGCAAGTACGCTGTCACCCAGCCAGTCGGCCAGTGGCCCGACGCGATCCACGCTGTCGTCGGCATCGACATGCAGCCACGGCCGCGCGCCGTGCGCATGGAAAGCGACGCCAAGCAGCGCGCTGCCGTGCGGCGCTTCGGTATCGATCGGCGCCAGCTGCAGGCCGCTGTACCAGATGTCGTCGAACCGCAGGCGGCGTTCGCTGCCATCGGCGCGGCTTTCGATGCGGTACTGCGGCGGCCCCAGGTTGATCAGCAGGAAACTGCCGGTGCCGGGCAGGATGCGGTCGCGCTGGTAGTTGACCGTGCCTTCGCCATACCAGAGTTGAGCGACGCAGGCAGCGAGGTCGGCACGCGGGCGACACAGATCAACCCGCCAACGGCCCAGTGGACCGTCCTCGATCATCGAATGAATGCGCGCGCCGCCGTCCCCGTCCAAGCGCCGTCTCCGCCCGGGTGATGGCGCAAACATACACCAGTCCGGCGATCCATTCCCTATACTTGCCTGTCATGAAAGACAAGAGCGAAATCGTCACCAACTGGCTGCCGCGCTACACCGGCGTGCCGCTCGACGGCTTTGGCCGCCACATCCTGCTGACCAATTTTGGCGGCTACCTCGACGTGTTTGCGCGGCTGACCGGTGCGGAGGTCGTGGGTCGTGACCGGCCCATGCCCAGCGCGACGCACGACGGCATCAGCATGATCAATTTCGGCATGGGCAGCGCCAACGCGGCGACGGTGATGGACCTGCTGACCGCGATCAAGCCGGAATCGGTGCTGTTCCTCGGCAAGTGCGGCGGCCTGAAGAAAAAGAACCAGCTGGGTGACCTGGTGCTGCCGATTGCCGCGATCCGCGGCGAAGGCACCTCGAACGACTACCTGCCGGCGGAAGTGCCGGCGCTGCCGGCGTTCCAGTTGCAGCGCGTGGTATCGACCATGATCCGCGACCTCGATTTCGACTACTGGACCGGCACCGTGTACACCACCAACCGCCGGGTCTGGGAGCACGACGCCCACTTCAAGGCCTACCTGCGCAAGACCCGCTGCATGGCCATCGACATGGAAACCGCGACCATTTTCGCTGCCGGTTTCGCCAACGCCATTCCCAGCGGCGCGCTGCTGCTGGTGTCCGACCAGCCGATGATCCCGGAAGGCGTGAAAACGGAAGCCTCCGACGCCAGGGTGTCGGCGGACTACGTCGACAACCACATCCGTATCGGCATCGAGGCGCTGAAGCTGCTGCGCCGCCAGGGCCGCAGCGTGAAGCATCTGCGTTTCGAGGCCTGACGAGGATTTCGGTCACGATGCGTGGCGTAGCGCGTCCGTGTCGCCGCAAGCCAATCCGGGGAAACCATGAACAATGCCATTGAACTGCGCGGACTGAACAAGTCTTTCGGCCAGAAGCAGGCCGTGCGCGACATGAACCTCGACATCCCGCAGGGCGCGATGGTCGGCTTCATCGGGCCGAACGGTGCCGGCAAGTCGACCACGCTGCGGATGATCCTGTCGATCCTGTTCCCGGACAGCGGCGACATCCGTGTACTCGGCAACGACAGTGCGCTGAAGGCCAAGGACCGCATCGGCTACCTGCCGGAAGAGCGCGGCCTCTACCGCAAGATGAAGGTGGCCGCGTTTTTGCAGCATATGGCGATCCTCAAGGGCGTGGACCGTCGCCAGGCCCGGCGCCGCGCCGAGGACTGGCTGGG
>JAGRJX010000178.1 GCA_020442545.1 Lysobacterales bacterium | reverse complement strand
CGAGGTCGTCCCACGCCGGGTTCGGATGCCAGCGGTATTGCCCCTTGTTCAGGTCATCCGCCTGCCAGGTGCGCTCGATTGCCACCAGGCCACCCAGCACCTTCACCTCCAGATCGGTCACCGACTCCCGGTACTCGCCCGTCGGCATATGGACGCCGGCGAAGGCTGGCACGGCGAAGAACAGGAGCAGAAAACAACGGAGGCGGTGAAACATGAGGGCAATCTCGGAATAAAAGGAAGGTTGTGCGTGGGTCAAGGCGCCGTGACACGGCAATTGGGTTGTTGTCAGGATAGGCATCACAATCCCCCGCCAGACGTGCCAATGCCGGGACCGGGACCGGGACCAGCACCACCGCCACCGCCACCACCGCTACCGCCACCACCGGGCGCACCACCGCCCTTGCAGCACTTCTTGCAGTTGGGTGTGCAGCCGGGCGAATCGTAGAGCGGTGCGCCATAGCCGCCAGCACCCCACCAGCCGCCGGCATCGCCACCGTTGTTGCCACCGCTGGGCCCGGACACCGCACATTGACTGCCGCCCAGTGTCAAACCCCAGGCCGTCGCGCAGGCACCCTGTCGCTGATCGCCATTGGCGCAGTAGAAGTCGTAACGCACCAGCCCCGCATTCCGGTAGCTGCTGCAGCTTTCACCCGACTTGGCGCTGGTCGTCTTGAACACGGAGGCAACGGGTTCCGTTTGCACTCCTTTCCCGGACAGGGGAAGCCGCGCTATCGAGCCCAGCGGCTGCAATGCGGTCACCTTGTAAGCGATGGTGACGCGTTCACGCGCTTCCAGCGCGCCCGGCACCTCACCCATGAATTCATAACTCAGGTAGGCATCGTCTGCCGGGGGCGTGAACTCGAGGTTGTCAGCGCGCACCAGGCCGTAGTTGCTGATGGTCAGTTCACCGCTGAACTCCTCGCCGGCCTGCAAGGCGGGCAAGTTGATGAACGGCGGTTCGATGAGAACAACCGGTGCCGGCACCTCGGTCTGGTAGGTCGCCTCGATGACCACGTCGTATTGATCCGGAATGGTCGTTTCCGTCACCGACCACTCGATGCTGACCACGTCCATGTCAAGGAACACGTCTTCCTCGGCGATGACGCCGGGCTGGATCCGGATTCGTCCGCTGGCATCGTTGTGTCCCGCCGCGCTGGCGCGATACGTGTAGTAGCCGGCGGCCAGGTCGGACACTTCGGCAATGCCTTCGGCATCACTGAAAACTTCGACATTCAACGTGGGAATGGTTTCGTGCTGGATGCGGATACGTGCATTGGCCAGTCCCGGAATGGGATTGCCGTCCTCACCCAGCGTCTGGGTATAGATGTCGGCCACGTGGAAGCGCGCATCGCCCTCACCGGACTGCGTGACGCTGATGGCCACGGGAATATCGCCCCCCGTTGTATTGGCCGCAGCCACACGCAGGCGTGCCTGATACACCCCGTCACTGATCGATGCGTCGGGATTGGCCGTCAACGAAAGTGGCTGGCTGGCGCCGACAACCAGAGCCCCCAGGTTTGCTGGTGAACTGAGATTCATCCAGGAAGGGGCCGGGCCCGTGCCATTGCCGTCCAGCAGTTGCACGGTAACGCCTTCCGCAGCCAGCACGCCCTGGTTCCTCAGCTGCGCTGACAGACTGATCTGCTCGCCTTGTGCCAGACCACCCTGCAGAGAAGTCGGACTCGGGATCAGTGCCGGCAGGGGCTCACTCAGCTGGAACGGCACGCTGACCCGGCCACGCACGACACTGCCACTTCCCTGCTCGTAGGCGACCAGGACGATGGTCCCGGTTTGCGGTGCCGCACTGCCACCGAGGAAACCGATGTCCAGCGTGCGTGTTGCGCCGGCCGCCAGGCTGATCGGTTCGGGAGCGATGATCTGAACATCAGGTGGCAGGCTGCCCGAAGGCTGTTCCGATGCTGGGGCCTCGAAACGCAGACCCGCAACGCCGTTTCCTGCGCTGGCCGTTACGCGAACGGGAATCGTCGCCGTTACCGTTCTTGCCGCATGCAGTCGATAGCTCGACGGATAGAGGTGAACTCGGTCAATCGTGAACTGATCCTGCCAGGTGGCGTCGGCCTGCTCAGGGTGACGAACCGAAACGCTGTATATGCCGGCATCACTGGCTGCCGGCTGGAATGCAAACTGGAACGACCCGGTCGCGTCAGTGGCAACATTGATCTTGCGCAGGTAATTGTCGACCTCCAGCCAGACCTGCAGCAGAGCCGACGGCACTGGCTCGGCATTGGCACGCTCCACTGCCCTGCCCTGAATCACGATGGGCTGCTCGCCGTAGGACGTAACCGGTGCCAGCGATATCAACTCGCCAACGTATGGCGTGGGAACCGGCGGCGGCGGCGGCGGCAGCTTCTGCACCGTGACGTTGACCTCTGCCTGTGCGGTACGCGCAGCGGCGTTCACAGCCAGCGCCGTCAGGGTATGTGCACCGTCTGCCACCGAGTCGATGGGCCAGGTAAAGCTCCAGGGAGCCACGGTTCGTGTTGCCAGCGGCTCACCATCGAGCAGGAACTCGACTTCCGTCACGCCGGTGGCATCAACGATGGCAAGCGTCAAATCCGTGTCGGCCTGGAGAATGGCGTCAGGCTGAGGGTTGACGAACGTGACTTGCGGGTTGGTCGGGCTGTAGTTCACTTCATGGGCGACGCTCGATGCACCGACGCCACGACTGTTTTCCGCGTCCACTGAAATGCTGTGCAGTCCTTCACTCGGCAACGCCAGCGTCGTGCCGAAGCTGCCGTTTGGACTCGCAGTAATGCGGCCGCCCACAGGGTTACCGTCCAGATACACCTGGACCCTGCTGCGAGGCTGCGTGGTGCCGTTAACCGCCAGTTGTGGTCGATGCACGGTGATCCCGTCACCCGGCGCCAACAGCTCAGGTGCTGACGGAGCCTCGATAGCCAGCTCGATCTGACGCGAGATCAGCATCGGCACATCGAACTCGTTGGTGGCATGAACTTCCAGTGTGTAAAGCCCGTCCGGGAATCCGCTGAAACCGAACCAGGTCGAGATGTCACCGCCGTAGCCTGCGCTCCAGGCGACCACGCCGTTCAAACGAACCTCCGCATGCTTGATGCCGCTGGGTGCGGACACCGAGAACTGCAGCATTCCGGGCGCATCGAGCACTGCGCCATCACTCAATGTCGCGCCATTGAATCGGAGATTGGTGATGCTCGGCGGGGTCGCATCACCCGTTGCCGGACGTAGCCGTACCGTGCGCGTTGCCTGTGCACTTTGCCCGGCTGTCGGATAGGCCACGACGCGCAAAACGTAGTCGCCAACCAAGAACCCGTCGATACTCCATAGCTGCTCGTAGGGCGCTTGCGTGTCGGTACCGATCAGCTGGTTTCCGACGAAAAATTCCACCCGATCGATTCCCACATCGGATGCGGCATCAGCAATGATCGTAGTGTCAGCCACAACCTCAGCGTTGTCTTCCGGCGCAACGAACGCCACGCTGGCTGGTGCCGGGGCGTAGTTGATGGCCATCGGCAAGGACACCACCTGCGTATTGCCCGTTTGTGCACGGTATTCGGCATGCAGTGGCTTGCTGCCCGCTGGTGGTTGTAGCGTGAACTGCGCCGTCGCGGCCATGGGCTGGAATGCAATGCCGGTGAAGTCCACACCGGCCGCAAGCCGGTACTCGACCGCGTTGCGGCATGCCAGATTCAGCATCACGTCCGGCAGTGACACCGTATAACGTCCATCAGCCATCGTCAGCGAACACGCCAGTAGCGGGATGACTTGCTGATACTGGCCGTAGCTCACACCCGCACTGACCGAATCACCGTCGCCGCCAGGATTGTCAGCCGCTGTCGGACCGTTGACGGAGCCCCACCAGTTGTCCTCGGCATTCACCACGAACGCAGGACTCAGATTGGAAATTCCCGCTGCGTTTCCGCTGATGTCCGAGCCGCCCACTGTCACCTGTGCATCCTGGCTGGACTCAAGGCCCACTCCGTTTCGATGCAGACTGACGCCGTCGAAACCTGCCAACGCCGCCTGCGACACCACGATGCCGGTGATGTTGTCCAGCAGCTCAAGGCGCTCGAACGCATGCTCCCCTCCATCGACCCGAAGACCGGTCTCGGCGAAGCGGATGGAAAGGCCATCGATCCAGTGGTCGCTGGACGCGACATCATCGGTGAAATGCACGCCCAGCCAGTCGCCAGCAGTCGCAGTTGCTGGCTGCGTCCCGGTTTGCCCGGCAAGGCTGTCGTCCGCAAGGCTGGTCAGCACCGCACCCTGCTCCGTGTTGAGCGACGCATGAACATCAAGGCCCGCCTGCGACCCGAATTTGACGACCACGCCTTCGCCAATGGTCAGGCGCTCGGTCGTTTGAGCCTTGAGCGCACTGAGCGGCGTCACCAATCCCAGCAGCAGTGCGACACGAATCATTCCGATGAACATGTCCTTGCCGCTCATGGCTTCACCGTGATGGTTTGGACGGTTGTTTCCAGCAGAGCTCCGCTGGCCGTGACCGTGGCGGTACCCGGGCCGACAGCGGTAAAGACGGCATCAACACCTTCCTCGCCCTGCTCGATCACGATCTGTGCCGGCACACTCACAACCGATGGATCGCTGGACACGAGGTTCACGATGATCTGCTGTGCTGCGTTGGCTCCCTGCTCACCGCAACAGTCTTCCTGTGCCGGAGCGACCAGGGATATCCAAACGTCCATGTCCATGCCGGCAAACCAGTCGTGGAACGGATACTCCCACGGTGGCTCAAGACCCAAGCCGGCGTTCACCACGACAACACGCAGTTGCCCCTTGCCCGGATACCCATCCGCCTGCAACAACACATAGCTGGAGCCTGTCCCGACAGCCGTCAAGGGGAAGCTGACTCCGTACTCACCATCCGGAATGGTGACCGACTCGGGCACCATGCAGACTGCCTCGGAGATACAACTCAACTGAATCTCGAGCGCCTCCAGACTGGCCTTGTCACTACCGACTGCTCTGGCTGGTCCGCCCCATTGGCTCACCCAAACTTCGGCGGGCTCCAGGCCAGCCGCAATCCTGATTTCATCCGGATCAAACGCAAGCGCAGGATCACCAACGACCTGACTTTCCGATGCCCACTGGCCAACGCCCGGCAAAGTGGCTTCGACGCGGTAACCACCTGTGGTCGTCGGCGTCGTCACCTGGTGATTCTGCTGATCAAACGAGGCATAGCTGTCGTTCTCACCGGCAGCAATCCGGATCTGGGTGGTCGGATTACCGAGATTGTCCTGGATTCCGGTAACGATGCCCGGCGGCCAGCCAATCACGGAAACTTCGAATACCTGATCCGCAGTGGCCGTCTGCACGTCACCCTGCAGTTTCGAATTGCTAACGGCGCGCGCTCCCCCTGACTGCTGCGGCATCGGCACATCCCACCAGATGTGAAAATCATCGTTCCCGTCACCCACGTCACGCCGACCATCCAACTCTTCGAACCGGAGCACTGGCTCCACTACGTTCGCGTAGATGCCATCCTCGGGATACTCGGACCACCCATTTGTACTGAGTGCATATCCTTCGGCTGCAAGTGCGATTCGAACGGGCTCGGCGGTAGCCGCAAGGCCCTGCACCTGGAACTCCACGAAGTTCTCGCCCGCGGGAATGACAACGCTTGCCGGAACCTGCACGGCAGCGGGCATCGAGCTGGTCAATGCAATGCTGATCGGCTCCACTGCGTTTGAACCGTCACGAAGACGCAAACGCACGCGATCCTGCAGGCCATGCCCCAGAACCATGTATCGGCTGTCTCCGGTATTGCCCTCGAATTCGATCCAGCCACCGAGAACCTGCTGCGTCTCCGAGGTCCATGCACCAATCCCCGGCAGGCTTGCCTCCAGCACATAGGATCCGACCGCCGTCGGCGACGCCACATGGCTATCGCTCCAGCCACTCCCATTATCTCCCAATGCAATGATGACCTCCGATACCGGGTTGCCTTCGTCGTCCTCGATACCAGCAACCACACCGACCGGGCTCGGGTCGACAAGCGCCAGGCCAACAGTGAGATCAGCGGTTGCTTCCTGGTTGGTATCCTGAGCTCCCGGCACTCTCAACCGAACTTGGAAACGATCCGGCTCATCGCCGACCAGTCGACTGCCTTCCAGATCATCGAAAGTCAGCACCGGCGCCACAACGCTGACCAGCAGGGGCGATTGCGGGCTGACGTAGTCTTCTGCTGCTGCCTGAATTTCGATCGGCTCTGTGGTCAATGCCAGCCCTTCCAGCTCAAACCATGCCGACGCATTGCCTGTCGATATGGTGATGCTTTCTGGCAGCCCGATCTTGCTTGCGTCAGAACTGCTGAGCACAACCGTCAGAGCCGTGGCCGCGTAGTACGGTTGATCTCGAATTCGTCGTTCAACAAGTAGCCCAGATCTCAACTGGTGACCCACCACCATTGTCTGCCTGCTAAACACCAGATACGGCACGCCCACTTCGACCGGGAAGGTTCTTGACCGCAGTCCCGGCGAAGTGAGCGCCAGTTCGGCGGTGCCTTCGGCGTGACCCGTCAACTGCAAGACACTCGACGATGTCTGGAAGGAGCTGAACGGCACACTCGCACGGTCAGTCGTAAAGATGGACGGGTCGCTGGATGCAACACCGACCGCAAACGCTACCCCCGCATACGGATACACACGCAGTGTCGTGTTTGCTGTCTGTCCAATAGGCACCAGCACAGGAGTGCTATCGGTGTACAGATCAACGTCCTTGACGTAAAACAGACCGGACTCAGGCTCGTAACCAGCCGCTGCCCCGCTGACCTGCGCACTGCCCTGCGAAACACCGCTCAACAGCACTTCGGCATCTGTCTCCCCAGCCGCGATCTGAACGGAAGCCGGCAATGTGAGTCGCGATGGGTCATCGACCGTCAGTGCGACGGTGGTGCCACCTTCTGGCGCGGGCTTCGTAAGACTGACATTGAAGGTTCTGGACAGACCCGGAGCAACCAGCGGGTTGCCCGGTTCGAACTCGATATACACCGGTTCCACCGTGAGATGGACGCTATCCGAAACGTAAGGCGACTGCGCTGCGGAAAGCACTGCCGAACCATAAGCCAACCCATTCGCGGTAAAACTGATCGACGAACTTCCGGCCGGAATGGTCACGTCAGCCGGTACGTCAAGAATGCCTGTCGGTTCAACGCTCAACGGCACGACCAGCCCGCCCGCCGGCGCGGTGTCTGAGATGGAGAGCTCAACGCTGACCGGGTTCGGAATACCAAGCCGCGATGCCGCTGCAGTCAGATTGAATACAGGGCGTGGTGTGATCGTGACCGTGCTGGTGACGGTCTCATACCCGTTTGCAGCAGCACTGATCGTTGCAGTCACCGGTGATGCATTTGTCTGCAGATTGATCGTCGCACTCTGCTCGCCTTCACCGATCATGACTGCTTCGGGCAAAGTCACAGCCCAGGCCGGATTGCTGTTGAGAGCGAAGTTCAGACCACCAGCAGGCGCTGGGTCGGCAAGCGAAAGTTCCAGAACGCCCGAATCACTGACGTACAGCTCAAGCTCGGCCGGCGTCAGCTGTGAATCCAGATGCCCGATGCGAATCTTCCCTTGCTCAAGGACATAGGGAATGCCTCGCAATGTCCATGAAATGTCCGTGTCGATGACACCAGAAGGCACGACAATACCGTTGATGCCATTGCCATCAGCCTGCAGGTTCTGACCGACCGGCGACGACTGCAGGTCGAGGCTGATTGCCGGCCCTTCATTATTCAGAAGACGGAGATTATTGAAGCTGGGGGATGCCTGCTCAAGCACAATGCCCTTTCCAAAGCGGACTTCGACATGAGCAAGCGCGGTCTCCCCATCGCGAGTATCGCCCCCGAATTTTATCGGCCCCCAAGCTCCTGCCACTGGCGTACCGGACCCGTTGTCCTCTACGGACGTGAGCACGATAGGTGCGGCTACGGATCCCTGCGCTGACAGCGCTCCCCTCGTAATCCCCAGAGAAGCACCCGCCTCGAAGTGTAGGGCCACACCTGGCTTCACACTCAGCGTGGCATTATTGATGACATGCACATCACCGCTGATGACATACGGTGAGCCATCGATTTCCCAGACCGTATTTGTGTCGATGTCGCCGGAAACCGGAGTGTCTGCACATGCTGCCGTACTTGCGAGGCCGGCGATGAAAGCAGCCACCATCAGGCTGTTGGCGCGACGCGCTGACTGATTGCGACCAAATCTCTTTCGCCACGTGGATTGCATCGTGTTCATATCTTGCGCTTCTCGTGTCCGCCAAGGCAGACGGTAACGTGTCAATTCCAGCGGCAACCGCTTGCCAGCGACTGCCCGCGCTGCGCAATCATTCGTGCCTGCTGCTGCAGCCATTCCAGGAAACGATGTTGGTCGCCGCGATAGAACATCGGCTCTGGCCAGCCTGCTTCGAGTAGGCGCTCGCGCCAAACGGTCGGGTCGATCTGATCGGTTGCGAACACAATCACGGCCATCGTTTGTCTGATATCAGCCTGCGCACGCAGCTGACGCAATACTGCATCCGGGTCATTGCCACCTATGCCGAACAAAGAAGACTCGTGCACGTTTGGAATCAGGTAGGTTTCCTCGGCCAGCACCACGACCTGTGGCCAGCGAATCAAGGAATGAACGGTTTCTTCGGATACCACCTGAGGCTGGATCTGCTCTTCGTACGAACCCGCTAGTGAGCCACCGCTTCGATGCCATGCGCGAACACCGCCTCGCAATACCTGCAAGGCGCGGCCTCCCGCCTCCTGAACTGAGATGCATTGAGCCAATGAACCGGTCAAATCCTCTGCATCGCCAAGCAACACGACCGTGCGCTGATCATCCGGAATGAACCGACTATTCACGACATCCGTTCTGTGCAAGTTGATGGCTCCGGGTATTCGTGCCCGAGCCACTTTTGCGGGAGAACGAACGTCCACCAGCATGTAAGCATCCGGGTCACGAATGACCGTCGCTGGGTCAAGCAGGCAAGCATTGAGTGACTGCTTTTCGTCGACTGAGAGCTCCGGGTGACGAATCAGCACGTCTGCCCCCGGCATGGACGAGTGGACATGAAGTTCACCGTCTACGGAGTCGTCGTCACATGGAGCCTGTCCCCAGCACAAGGCACTGGGCAGCAGCAGGCTGCTGCATACCAATATGCGAAGCCGATGCAGGCTCACAGAATTTCCTCAAATCCATCGGAGAACAGTTCACCGGTGCCAGCCGGTCTATCGCGCGACATTGCCAACAGCGCGCGAGACAGTTCTTCGGCAACGCCCAATGCGTCCTCATCCTCCATCCCATCCAACAATTCAATGGCTTCAAGCAGCGCGGCAATCGCGGCTTCCTGGTTGCCCTGCAGGTAAGCCGACTCCGCTGCAGCGAACAATGCCTGCGCCTGCGCTTTCAGTGCTTGATCACCCAGCAGCGGCACTTCCAAATGCTCAAGTGCCTCACGGGCAAGTTCGATCTGCCCGTGGGTACTGCGTGTCTGGATAGCGGTGCTGGCTTCAGCTTCCTCGTCTTCCCATTGCGCCATTGCAAGAATTGTGTACATGCCATCATCAGCGGGCGCACGCAGTATGTAATCGGCTTCAAAACTTGCTTCCGGCAGCGGCCAGGACACCGCCCAGGACAGCGATGAATCCGTAGTGATCGTGGGATCAGGATCTGCGGAGATCAGTGAGAACGACTCCGGGAATCCGACCGCCAGAGCCAGCGCTGCCGTCGCGGCATTCGGGCGCTGCGCATGCACCCGGAACGGCAGGACACTGCGACCCAAAACCACATCAGGCATCCGGATCGCTGCGCCAGACGCCAACCCACTCATGAACATTTGGGGGTTCGACTGTGTCTCGATGCCGGACAGGGGATCAAACCCGAAAACGACCACAGGCGCAGGTGCCCCAACCGGGGTAGCGATGACCGCCGCCAGCCCGGGGGCGTACTCGGCCAGAACACGACCATCCCCACCGTCAAAAGTCGCCACGACACCTGCGGCCATCATGCCGCCCTGTTCAAAGTATTCGCTTTGCAACAACGCAATCGTCCGCGAATCTGCCGGAAGGTCGGCGCTATACCAACCGCCGGTCAATACTTCGAACCGCTCCCAGGTTACGTCGCGAGTACCCGAGACGATCAAGGCCCCACCGCGTCGCACGCTCTCGCGAATTTCCGCAGCAATAGTTCCTTCGCTCAGCCAGGCGGATCCATCAACCCAGACGGAGCGCCACTCACCGCTGCGCAGCGCCAAAGCGAACTGCGTCGGATCGCTTTCAATACGGTGCCGAATCGCGGTTCCGGCAAGGAGCGATTGCCAACGCTGGATGCGATCATCGACACACGTCGGCGCCGCATCTTCCGGACACGACACGAGAAACAATATATCGCTGATCGGTGCCGCTTCATTGACGATGGAGAGAACCGAAACTGCTTCGACCAGGACCTCAAGCGATTGATGGTTGTTGTTGGAATCCGGGTCGTGAATGCCGTCATCCAGCATCTGGACGGTGGCGTTGATGGTTTGCGCTCCAAGCTGGCCGAAGGTGCCCTGCAACACCAGGCTTTGTTGCTGCCCAGGCAGCATGGCACCGTGCTCCCACACGCCAGACTCAGGACTGAAAACACCGTCAGAAGGTGTCGCCCCGGTCACTGTGAACGCACTCGGCAATTGCAACGAGGTACTTGCCAAGGCTGACTGGGGCCCCGTGTTCAGCACCCTGAACGTCAAGGTGCTGACTTCTCCAAGCACCACTCGGGCTTGACCCTCCAACGGCAGCACCTGCAGGTCGGCGCTTCCCTGTGTGTCGACAGGCACCTTTGCGAAGCGATAGCCGGTGCCAGCTACCCCGCTCCCAAGACTGATCTGCGAAATTCGCGACACTTCCACCACGCCGCCCGCCGACCCTGTCTCATGTGTGCCGTTTTCATACGAAGCGATGTCACTTATCGCTATCGAGTATGTACCTTCCGGCAAATCCACGAAGACGTAGTTGCCGTCGTTCTGCGACAGGGTCGTGCGCTGGATTTCACCGCTTGCCGTTGTGCCGGTCAGCGACAACTCCACGGCATCAAGTGCGTCCTCATCGGCATCGCGAACGCCATTGCCATTGATATCGGCATACACAATGCCAGCCAAAGAACCGGTAGCAGACGGCGCGTCGACAGTGACCGTGTACGTCCCGCCACCATTCACATCGAATACGTTGATGAAATAGGACCAGCCATTGTCTGGCTTGCGCGTCTTCGAATACCACACGTTCGCTGCTGACAGCAGCTGCCCGCTCGAACGCGCAATGCTCAGACCTGAAGAATTTCCCTGTCTCGGATCAGCAACACGCACATAGGAAAAACCGCTGTTCTCTGGAAACACGAGCGAATACTCCTGCCCACTATTTCCGTTTGTCAGGCTTGCCTGCTCAGAAAGATCAACAACCTCGCTATCGACGCCATTGGATTCGTACACCCGCAGCACATCACCATCGCGAGCGAGGAAGTCGCGGATACCATCGCGCCCCGGAAGCTCGACCAACACATCACGAAGCAACAGATGTGTAGCTGGTTCTCCGTCTATCAGTGAGGTCAGCGCCCCGCCCAGTTCATCGGCATGCGTGTAACTGGCATCCATTGATATGAAGCGGCCACTGAGCGTGGTCTCCATCAGCCAGCGTCCCATGCGCACACCACCACCAGGAACATCCCCAAAATCGATATTCAATGTCGGGGCAGCAGGCTGCTCGTCGACGTGACTACCAATGATGCTGAATCCGACAAGCAACCCTTGTTCGTTATCCACGATCTCGGGTTGTGCTGACTCGATGCTGACGTTGTGCCCGGTACCCGCACCTGCGTTGCGCAAGCGGACGCCCAAAGTGAATGGCACCGGCGGCTCGATTTCTGGCGTGAACGCATCATCCGCATAAACATCACTGGCCAGGAAATAGTCCAACTGAAACCGTGGCTGCGGTTTGACTGTAATGGTTTCGGGCACGACATCGACCGCATGATCTTCGCCATTGAGGCGATACTGCAGTCGAGCACCCACCATGTACATCACTCCGGCTGGAGTGTTTCCTCCAGCATCTGCAGCCGGAATGATGATCCAGCGAACGGTCCCGGTGCTTTGAGCAGCAACCGATCCCGTGCCGTCCAGCGCGTCGATTCCATCAAGCTCGTCCACACGAATGAAGAACGTCGCGGCGGCATGGTCTGGATCACTTGAAGCTACGACTGGATTTCCGTCCACATCTGTGAATAGCACATCGACAGATACGTTCTCGACAGCACCCGTAGCCAGCCCGTTACGGATCCTCAGGATTGCATCGAATGCCTGACGCTCCAGACTGACCTTTTGCCGTATCTCGATGCGCACTTCAGCGCACACCGAATCCTGTGCAATCGCTGCCGACGTCGTCGCCAGCAAGCACAGAAAACCAATCAAGCCCAGCACAAAAGTGACGGCCAGACACCGGCCTCGGAATGCCCGTATTCCCGAACGCATGACTTCCCCGAATGAATCGACAAGCCACGCACGCACCCCGAAGCGTCCGCAGCAAATTGACCGATAACTATAACATGAATTTGCTGATTACATCACATAACTTGGCGGGCAACCGTGCTTTCCATGAGGGGTGATACAACTGTGCCGAAAGGCTTGAGAGCAACAGCCATTCAGGACGCCATAGGGACCATCGATACAAAGGTCTGTCGGGGGAGGGTGTGCCGACCGAGGGCAGGATTCGAACCTGCACCCAGGCTTGGTCTCCCAAGCCGCCAGTTACCGGACACTGGTCATCTTCCCGGCCGGCATTTTAATTCTAGCGTCGATCTGATGAAGAGCTGGGTTGCCGGATAAGCTGGTAGCAAGTCCGGCCCGGTAGGACGCCGATCAGGTAGAGGTGAGGTGCCACCGTGGCACTGCGGATCGCGGGTTCGAGTCCCGCCCCGGGTCGGGCTTCTTCATAGACCTCGTGACGCCGCATGCTCTGCGCATCGAAGCGCATGCGAGCGGGAAAAGCGCCGGCCGAGGGCAGGACTCGAACCTGCACCATCACGGCCTGCCCGCGTCCCGCACTACCTTAAGGGGGCTCTACTCGGCCGACAGACGGATTCTATTGCTTTGTTGCATTGTGCGTGCAGGGAATCCGCTCCTTAACACGGATATTTGAGCCAGATCCCACGGACGTCTGGAATCGATGCACGGCCGCGCTCAACCTTGAAGCAGTCGGGCAAGGGTTGGTGGTCGAGAATCGTGCGACGCCGTCTGCGAGCAGCGCGGTGGAAGTGGAACGACAAGGGAATCACATGACATGTCACCGAGCAGCCTTTGTGACAGGTGGGCACGGTGATAGCCTGTTGCCGACTTGCGGCAAAGTCTCCAGGCCTAGGCTGAGGAGAATCTGGCTCCAACAGGTTTCGTCGGCGGAGTGTGGAGTCCGCCGCGCAAGTCCACGGGGGTGACCAGATGCACCCCCAACTTAGTTTTCGCTGCTCGACGCCGGCAGGAACGTATTCCTAATCCGCAAACGCTGGTGACAATCCGCTTTACATCGACTCCGGAAGGCCGCGCAAGCCGGAAACAATCAGCTTCGCAGCCACTGATCATTTTGGGCCTGTCGTGCGATGGGGTTTTGCCGGCCCGCGCAAGCGCCTGGGAGCCCGAGCTTGGCCGTTCCCACTGCAGTGGACCTCCCCCGGAACGCGGACTTCTCAGGCCGATTCTGGAGATCTCAGCGACTAGGAGGTCAAATCGCGCTGTGACACGCACACCCACTGTCACAGACTAGGTGGTCATCATTTTGGCGACCACCAAGCGAAATGCCAGGTGGTCAATCCCGTCCATGTCAGCGCACTGGATCGTCACAGACTAAGTACTCAAATGACGGGGATCGGCGAAAGGCCACTGTCACAGGATGTGTCACAGAAACTGTCACAGGGCCATTTCGTCCGCTGGAAACAAAAACGCCAGCGACGGTAAGTCACTGGCGTTCTTGATGTTTCGTATGGCGCGCCCGGAAGGATTCGAACCTCC
>JAGRJX010000177.1 GCA_020442545.1 Lysobacterales bacterium | reverse complement strand
CCGGGTGTTTCCGAAGTCGCCAGCGTCGGCGGCATGGTGCGGCAGTTCAACATCACGCTGGACCCGGAGCGTCTGCGCGCCCACGACATCAATCTTCAGCGTGTGGAGCGCGCCGTCACCGACAACAACAGCGAGTCCGGCGGCGCCAGCATCGAACTGGCCGGCGCGGAATACATGCTGCGCGGCAGCGGCTACGTCGATGGCGTGGACGATCTGCGCCGCGTGCCGCTGGGTCGCAACGCCAGCGGCGTGCCGATCACCGTCGGCGACGTGGCGACGGTGAGCATCGGCCCGGCGCCGCGCCGCGGCATTGCCGAACTCGACGGCGAGGGCGAAGTGGCTGGCGGCATCGTGGTGATGCGCCAGGGTGCCGACGCGCTCAGCGTGATCGACGCGGTCAAGACGCGCATCGAGCAACTCAAGCCCGGCCTGCCGGACGGCGTCGAGATCGTGCCCACCTACGACCGCTCGCAGCTGATCCGCGGCGCGGTGTCCAACCTCGGCGGCAAGCTGGTCGAGGAGTTCATCGTGGTGGCGCTGGTCTGCCTGGTCTTCCTGCTGCACCTGCGCTCGTCGCTGGTCGCGGTGGTCACGCTGCCGTTGGGCGTGCTGGCCGCCTTCCTGCTGATGCGCTGGCAGGGCGTGAACGCCAACATCATGTCGCTGGGCGGGATCGCGATTGCCATTGGCGCGATGGTCGATGCGGCAATTGTCATGATCGAAAACCTGCACGCGCATCGCGCGCGATTCCGCAGCGAGCATGATCGCGATCCGGACAGTGCGGAACATTGGCGCATCGTCCGCGAAGCCTCACTGGAAGTCGGGCCGGCACTGTTCGTCAGCCTGCTGATCATCACGCTCAGCTTCCTGCCCGTATTCGCGCTGCAGGGTCAGGAAGGCCGTCTGTTCTCGCCGCTGGCCTTCACCAAGAGCTACGCCATGGCCGCCGCCGCGATGCTGTCGATCACCCTGATTCCGGTGCTGATGGGCTATCTGGTGCGCGGCCGGATTCCCGACGAGCATCGCAATCCGCTCAATCGCGGCCTTGAGCACCTGTATCGCCCGTTGTTGAACGCCAGCCTGCGTCACCCGCGCCTGCTGCTGGGCGGCGCGTTGATCGCGCTGGTGCTGACCGCAATCCCCTGGCAGCGACTCGGCAGCGAATTCCTGCCGCTGATGGACGAAGGCGACCTGCTGTACATGCCGACCACGCTGCCCGGCCTGTCGCCGGCGGAGGCCGCCGCCCTACTGCAACGCACGGATCGCCTGATCCGCAGCGTGCCGGAGGTCGAGCGCGTGTTCGGCAAGATCGGTCGCGCCGACAGCGCCACCGATCCGGCGCCGCTGACCATGATCGAGACCACCATCCAGCTGAAGCCGCGCAGCGAATGGCGCGAGGGCATGGACAGCCAGGGCCTGATCGACGAACTCAATCGCGTGGTCAAACTGCCCGGCATCACCAACCTCTGGGTGCCGCCGATCCGTAACCGTCTCGACATGCTGTCCACCGGCGTCAAGGGACCGCTGGGGATTCGCGTCAGCGGCCCGGAACCGGCCGAGCTGCAGCGCATCGGCGGCGAGATCGAACGGCTGGTGCGCGAGCAACCCGGCGTGCGCTCCGCGCTGGCCGAGCGCAGCGCCGGTGGTCGCTACATCGACATCGAGCCCGACCGCGCAGCGGCAGCGCGCTACGGCCTCGACATCGCCGACATCCAGCGCACGCTGTCGCGGGCCATCGGCGGCGCACGCATCGGCGAGGTCGTCGATGGCTTGGAACGCTTCCCGATTTCGCTGCGCTTTCCGCGTGAACGTCGCGACTCATTGGCCGAACTGTCACGTCTGCCGATCATCACCGACGACGGCTCGGCGGTGACACTGGGCGAAGTGGCGACGCTATCCATCGCCGACGGCCCGCCGATGCTGAAGAGCGAGAACGCGCGTCTGGTGAGCTGGGTATTCGTCGACATTGCCGGCAGCGACCTCGGCGGACGTGTCGCCGCCCTGCAGCAGCTGCTCGCCGACGAGCTCGAGCTGCCGCCCGGCTACAGCCTTGGCTGGAGCGGCCAGTTCGAGCACCTGGAGCGCGCCCGAGCGCGCCTGTTGCAGGTGGTGCCGATGGTGCTGCTGGTGATCCTGCTCCTGCTGCACCTGCATTTTGGCCGTCTCGACGACGCGCTGATGGTGATGCTCGGCCTGCCCTTCGCCCTGATCGGCGGCGTCTGGCTGATGTACCTGCTCGGCCACGCCTTCTCGATCGCCAGCGCGGTCGGCTTCATTGCGCTGGCCGGTGTGGCGGCCGAGTTTGGCGTGGTGATGCTGGTCTACCTGCGCTCGGCCTGGGAACAGGCGAAAGCCGACGGCAACGCAACGGACGACGGCCTCGACAGCGCCATCCGCGACGGCGCGCTGAAGCGCCTGCGGCCGAAGGCAATGACGGTGGCGGTGATCCTTGCCGGCCTGCTGCCGATCCTGCTCGGCGGCGGCCTCGGCAGCGAGCTGATGCAACGCATCGCCGCACCGATGGTCGGCGGCATGCTCACCGCGCCCCTGCTGTCGATGCTGCTGCTGCCAGTGCTGTTCCGCTGGAGTCGCCTGCGTAAGACAACAACCCTCACGCACCACGTTCCAGCAAGCCATGAGTGAACCGCCCCGACTTTCCTGGCGATCAGCACACACGATCGACGGGTGTCGCTCAGGCCTTTCGCAAACGCGAGATCACCCCGTCGATATCCCGTTGAAGCATGTCCCGACGCACAAAATGCGTGCCCGGCAATTCATACCACTCGTGTGGAATTCGAGCGCCGCGCAACAGACCGCGGAATTCGCGCTGACCTGCGCGCACCGGCGTTTCGTTGATGTCTTCGCCCAGCCCGCAGACCAAGAATATCCGCTTGTTGCGGTAGCTCGGCAGACGTTGGCAAGGATTATCGGCCGAAACGCGGGCCTCGTCCCACAAGGGCGCGCCGTACACCGTACCACCACCCAGTTCGACCGCAGCCGAGCTGGTATTGGCCCAATGCACCACCAGACCGGCATCGCGGCGAAGGCTGGCCGGACCCGAGTGTGAACTCACGGAAGCAAAGTGACCGTAGTACTTGGCCGCGTACTTGAGCGCACCAAATCCGCCCATGGAAAATCCGGACACCGCACGCCCGTTGTACTCGGCATAGGTGCGGAAGTTCGCATCGATCCATGGCAACAGTTGCCCGATATGGAACGACTCCCAGTTGCGCGGGCCAACGTAGGACTCAACCGGGTTGGAATACCAACCGGCTTGTCCTCCATCCGGCATCACCACGATCAATCGCCGACCACGGGTCAGCCCGATGATGTCGTCCTGCATATGAAACTTGCGAAAATCGCTCTGCCCGCCGTGCAGCAAGTACAGCACCGGGTAGCGTCGCCATTGGGTGTGAAAATAGTCCTCGGGCAGCAGCACGTTGACAGCTGGATTCCAGCCAATTTCCCGGGTCGCGAATCGGTAGTAATGCAGGCGTCCGAATGCCGCGTGATCGGTAATGGCTAATCCATGGCCGTTGCTGGCTGCGTCGGCATTGCGAACCAGACCCAACGAGCCAAGTGCTCCGAACGCAGCAACGCCACCCATGGTCTGGATCAAGCGACGGCGTGAAATGCAATGTTGATGCGTCATCCTTTGTTTCTCCCCAAAAGGGCGGCCCCGGACTTATCCGGAGCCGCTCGTTCGATGATTGTCGGCGCGGTTACTGCACGCTCACGCCTTGCTGCGGATTCCAGTAGAAGGTGCCGCGCTCAAAGCGCTGCTTGCGGCCGTTGCTGCCCCAGGCTTCTTCTTCCGCCAGCGGATAGCCGTACTGGCTTTCGCGACCGGTGTTTTCGAAGTGCGTCAGGATTGCGCCGTACACCGCATGCGCGCCGGTTGCCGGCGTCCACAGGAACAGGCCATTCTCGAAGTACTGGTAACGGCCTCTCTGGCCCGAGCTTGGCGACACGCTGGCGTCCATCTCATCCATCAAGGCAAAGCCCCAGCGCGTCTCCGCATTGGTCGCCCAGAAGTGCTGCAGGAATGCACCGCGGATCGCAAAGGCACCGGTGTCTGCATGCCACAGGATGATGCCGTTGTTGAACTCCTGGAACCGGCCGCCCAACTGGGCCGCCATTTCTGCCAGTTTCGGCACACCGAGCACGCTGCGGATGCCACCCATGGCGTAGTACTTCTCGCCGATCTTGCCGTACGGCAGCACTTCACAACGCGGCAGGTCATAGCCGTCATTGTCGCGGGCTTCGTCGTTGCCCCAGCGGCTCAGGTAATAGGCCGATACCCACTGCCCGCCCGGGCCGACATCCAGATCGGTTTTCAGCCACCAGTGATTGAACGAGCCACCGCTGCGCACTTCGCGACCCCAGGACTTGCAGTACACATAGTTGGTGCCTTGGTACAACGTGCCGGTCTGCGAGGTGCTGGTCGGCGAGCCATAACCCGGTGCGTTGGCGTAGGTATCCACCCAGTAACGCACGTCCGCCTGCGCCGGTGGCGGCGGCGCACCGCCGTTGATCAGGCTGTAGTAGTGAGCCCAGGGGAAATACTGACCCGGATCGTAGCGGTTCTGGTTGCTAGTCAGCATGCCGTGGCCTTTCACCCGCACGCTGTCCGGCACCACATGCCAATAGTTGTAGCCCGGACCTTGCCACGCAGACGCGCAGTTCACCCCTTGTCGCGCGCAAATGCTGCTGGTCAGGCGTGCCGATGCATTCACCATGTTGGCGCTCCAGTTGCCCGGATCGCTGGCGTAGCCGTCGTGTTCGATGCCGATGGTGTAGCTGTTGTGATACGCGGCGTGCCACGCCTGATGGTGTTCGCGCACCATTTGGGTGATCTGGCCATCGGATTTGCGAATCAGATAATGCGCCGACACCTGCGCCGACGGATTCTTGAACCACGAAATCGCGCCCGCATAGGAGCCCTCCATGGTGTGCAGGATCACCGCCGAGGTGCTGTTCCAGGCCGTACTGTAGTTGTTGCCGCTGGCCGGATTCCAGATCGCTTCGCCAAAGTCCATGGCTTTGGCCTGTGCTGTGCCGGCGGATTTCCCGGCATCGACCGGCGGCTGCGCCGTCGTTCCGTCATCCATGTCCACCGAATCGCTGTCGTAGCGCAGTGTCAACACGGGCGCTTGCAACAACTTCAACTGGGCAGCCGGAAATGCCTTGTCGATGTTGATCGCCTGCGCAGGCACGCGGATGCCATCACCCTTGACGCCTTTGCTGACCGCAGTCAGCACCTGATAAGCAAAACTTTGCCGCGCATAGGACTGGATATTGCCCGCTTCCTTGCCAAAACCGGCGTAACGCTGCAAGGCATTGGCCATTACCGCTTCGTCGTTGAACGACTTACCGCCGGATGCGGTTGCTGCCTGACGAAAAGCCCGGTCAAGCAAGGCCGCCGCGGCCAGAATATTGGCGGCAGGATCCGTCGTCACCCGCTCGCGGCTCAATCCGATCAGCTTGGCCGCCGCGCCCACCTGATCGTCAAAACCCTCGCCTTGGTAAAGCCCCATCACACCGTAGGCAGCGGGCATGTGGCGGTGTTCCATGGCCTCTTTGGCCGGTTGCACATTGCGCCAGCCGGTTTGTGCCACGGCAATCGATTCCAGCGTACCCTCAGGCAATGCCGGATACTGCGCATACGCGCGTTTGAACAGGTCCTGATAGCCGTAGCGTTGCTCCACCAATCGCTGCATCGAAGCGCTACGCACCGCCTCCAGCGCCGGAACCTCGAGCGGGTTGATTTCGGTCATCGGTGCCGCTTGGACATGGAATGCCGCCAGCGGCGCAAAACACAGCAGGTATTTCGAAATGGACATCAAACTCTCCCTTGAGACACGATTGCTGGCCAAAGTGACCGCACCCGAATGGATCCACGTCGGGCGCTGCCCGCGAGTTTTGCAATTCGACCGATGCATCCGCAGAGCACCCCACGATGCCCCACGCTGACCAACCGACCACCGTGCAATACCCGCCCCCGGTCCGGCCATCTGGACCGCCTTCTCACGCAGGTTGCCCCCTGTTGCAACCATCCCCATCCAGCGATTTCGAGAATTCGAGAAAAATCCCGACATGAGCACACCCAAGGATCCGGTTTCTGGTGCAACGCAACCGCACCGCCAGGGCGGTAGCGACGAAACTACGGTCGAACCGGTACCGAACGGCAGCACCGACGACTTCACCACCTTGCTGGCGGCGGCCGATGCCGGCGAGCCAGATGCCTGGCGGCGCATTTACGATTTGCTGTATCCGGACCTGCATCGCATCGCACGCTCGCAAGTTCGTCGCCAGTTGCAGCCCCAGTTGTCACCCACGTCCCTGGTCAGCGAGACCTGGCTCAAACTATCCGGTGCGCGACTCGAAGTTGAAAATCGTCGTCACTTGATCGCACTGATCGGGCGGGCCATGCGTTTTGTGTTGCTGGATGAAACTCGTCGCGCCTTGACCGCAGCGCGTGCAGACCCGGACAAGGCCGTGCCCTTGCCGGACGACTTGTCTGGATCACCCAGCGAACAACGGCTGGAACGGTTACTGGAGCTGGATCATGCATTGACGCGGTTGGCCGGCATCGACCAACGCTTGGCGCGCGTGGTCGAATTGCGTTATTTCACCGGGCTGACCGAACCGGAAGTGGCTGAAGCTCTGGGGCTCACCGAACGCACCATTTCCCGCGACTGGCGCCGCGCACGTGCCTACTTGCTGCAACAGATTGGCCCGGATGACCACACTCGCAGCACGTCGTGATTCACGCGCCGATCAAAGCCGGGAGCGCCGCGATTCCGTCACCGACGGATCATCCAGGCGCTCCAACTGCGTCTGCAATCGACGCACCGAGGGCTGATCGGGGTCAACCCGGCGGCCGATGTTGATCGCAGCGTTCCAGTGCTTGCGCGCGGCCACTTTGTTGCCGCGCTGCAGCGCAATTTCACCCAGTTGCCGGTAGCAGTAGAACTGGTCGATGCTGTTGTTCGTGCTGGGTGTCTGCCTTTCCAAATCAAGCAACAAGGCGTGCAATGATTGCTCGGCTTGATCCAGTCGCTGCAAGGCCCGTTGAACCTGGATCAAGGTAAACCGGGCGCGCCGCACCTCTCCGCTGTCCGCGCCGCGAGCCTCAACCATTCCGGCAAGCACATGGCGGACTTCCTGCAAGGTTTCGGCACTGACCTCGCCACCGCGCAGGCGTGCCTTGATCAGCATCATGCGCTCGGCATACACCGGCCACCCCTGTTGCTGGCCACGATGCACCCGTCGCTCGAACAAGGACACGGCTTCGTCCCATGCCGCCGCATCCTCTGGACTGACGGAGGCCTGCATGGCCAGAATCGCTGCCAAATAGCCGATGGCGGTCAAGGTGCGCTGATGGTTGGGTCCGTAGGTCTGTTCCATGACCGCCAATGCGCGCCGCGAACTGGCAATCGCAGCCGCGTAGTCGCCGCGTTGGGCAACGATGCCGGCGATGATCATTTCGGCGCGCACTGTTTCCGGGTGATCAGCTCCCAGCGTGTCTCGAAGGATGCTCAAACCCTGTTCAGCCGAAGCCAGCGCCGACGCCGCCTGCCCATTCCACAGCTGTGAGCGACCCAGCTCGACCCAGACTTTTCCGGTCTCCGGATGCACGTCACCCAGGATGCGTTGCTGGTCTTGCAACAAGGTGGTGGCCAGATCGACAGCTGCTTGATGCTGCGAAAGCTGGTTCAAACCGCGCACCTTTTCGAATCGCGCCGCGTTGGCGACGATGGGGGCCACCGTATCGGTCAAGGCAATGGCACGGTCAAGACTGGCGATCGCCGGATCCAGACGCAAAAACAGTTCCTGCCAGATGGCTTGCTGAATCAGCAGTTCGGCCAGTGCCATGGGCGCGGAGTCAGCACTCGACTCGGCACGCGCAATCGCATGTCGCAAGGTGTTTCTGGCCTGTTCGATGCGCACCAAACCCCATTGCGCGCGCGCGGTTTCCGCTTGCAGGGCCAACCAGATCGCTTCGCGTTCGTCAGCAGGCACTTCGTCCAGCGTCTCAAGACCAACCTCGGCCGCCTGCAAGGCGGCTGCGTGCTGTGACTGGATATTGTGCAGATGCGCCAGCGATGCCTGCACCTTCGACTGCAAATCGGGCCGATCAGCCACTCGTTGCCGCGCCGCCTCGGCCAACTTCATGGCGCGCGCATACTCGCCAAACACGGCATAACTTCTAGCCAAGGCCAATGACATCAATCCCGTCGTGCCGGCATCAAGAGTCACCTTGAGCTGGTCGGCGCGCAACATGCGTTCGGCGTCGCGCAATTGCGCCACCGGCAACAACGGCGACTTGCCCAAACCGCCCGTGGCCAAGGCAACAAACGAGTTGGCAAACATGCGCTGCACCGAGGCCGCTTCTGCTGACTTGCGTGCTGCGACGCCATGCAGGCGAACACCCACGGCAAGTGCGACCACACAACCCAACACGACCAAGCCCGCCAGTCCGGCCAGCATCCGATTGCGCCGCAGGAACAATCGCAGACGGTAAAGCTGGCGGCGATAGAACGGTTCCTGCTGGCGCAAGGCCAATGGCCGCCTCGCCAACCAGGCGCGCAACTCCTTGCCAAGGACACTGGCCGAGGCGATGCGCTGTGCTGGATCGGGCATACAGCATGCGGCAAGCACACGATCCAGATCGCCCGCCAGTTGTCTGGACAACGCTTTGGCATTGGGCAAGCCACGATGCCTGGCCGTTTGCTCGGTTGCGCCTAAGGCGCGAACACTGGCCGCAGCCTGTGGCATGTCGGCGAGCAAGCCAAACACATCGCCACGGAATTCAACGCCACAGAGCAAATCCTGCAACATTACGCCCATCGCGTAGATGTCGCTGGCCGTACTGTTGCCGCTGCTCGCCACTTCGGGCGCGGTAAAACCGGGCGTTATCGCCACCAGGCTGCTCGCATCGACTGCGCTGGATCGGGTCACCTTCGACAATCCAAAATCCAGCAACACCGGACGGCCACTGCCATCGACCAGAACATTACCGGGCTTGATATCGCCATGCACCGCAGCTTTGTCGTGTGCATAGGCCAAACCATCGCAGACCCGGACAAACAACCGCACCCGCTCGCGAATGCTCAAACTGCGACGATCACACCATCGGTCGATCGGTTCGCCGTCCACCAACTGCATGGCAAACCACGGACAGCCACGATCATCAATGCCGCCATCCAGCAACGTGGCGATGTTCGGGTGCTCCAGCATCGCCAATACATTGCGCTCGTTACGCAACACGTCGCCCAGCTGTGATGCGTAGCCCGCGTGGGCGATGCATTTGATCGCCACCTCCTGCTGGTACTGGCCATCTGCCCGCGACGCACGGTACAGCGTGCCCATGCCACCTGCGCCGATCAAATCGGTAATGCGCCAGGCACCCAATAGCTGGCCGATCCGATCATCGCACGGCACATTGGCAGGCGTCGGCTCGCAGCCGGCAAGTATCTGCTGCGGTGAAAGCAACTGATCATGGGATTCTTCATCAGCGGCCAGCAGTCGAAGCAATGCGCCGTGCAGTTCAACATTGGATGCCCGCAGCCGGCGCAAATAACTTGCGCGTCGCGACGGCGACAGCTCGACAACCTCAGAAAAACACGCAAGTGCTTGTGCCTCGAAAGATGCCATGCTCCCTCCCCGATCACACTGGCGCACATCCTACCTGTCCTTGAAGCCGCCTCGCACTTGAGCGGCGGAAAACAGACGGCTCATCCGCATCGACATGTCGGAACAGGATTGCCAGCCACCCAGTGAACGCAGCTGTTCACGCAACCACTCGGCAGCGTCCAGTGCATTCTGCCGGTGGCTTTCCTCGTGTGTCTCAATGAGTCGGCGGATGCGCGGCCATTCCAGGACCAACGCTTCCGGGATCGGCGTGCGTTCAGCCCAGCGCGGCGTGGTGATGGTGATGCTCGGCCTGCCCTTCGCCCTGATCGGCGGCGTCTGGCTGATGTACCTGCTCGGCCACGCCTTCTCGATCGCCAGCGCGGTCGGCTTCATTGCGCTGGCCGGCGTTGCCGCCGAGTTTGGCGTGGTGATGCTGGTCTACCTGCGCTCGGCCTGGGAACAGGCGAAAGCCGACGGCAATGCAACGGACGAAGGCCTCGACAGCGCCATCCGGCACGGCGCGCTGAAGCGCCTGCGGCCGAAGGCGATGACGGTGGCGGTGATCCTCGCCGGCCTGCTGCCGATCCTGCTCGGCGGCGGTCTCGGCAGCGAGCTGATGCAACGCATCGCCGCACCGATGATCGGTGGCATGCTCACCGCACCGCTTTTGTCCATGCTGCTGTTGCCGGTGCTGTTCCGCTGGAGCCGTCGACGCGAACTGGCGCGCGACGGCTGAACGGATGGATCACTGCATCCAGTCAGGACGCTGACGCTGGAAGCGCTTGACCTTTCTGGGCTTGACCAGCGCGCTGCGTGCCGCCGCGCGCTGGTCGAGCAGGCTGTCCTTGAGGCCGCGCCGAACTTGCGCGGCAGAGAAAAGCCGGCTCATCTTCACCGACATATCCGAACAGGATTGCCAGCCGCCCAGTGAACGCAACTGCTCCTGCAGCCACTCGGCCGCGTCCAGTGCATTCTGTCGATGGCTTTCCTCGTGTGCCTCGATGAGTCGGCGGATGCCGCGCCACCCCACGGCCAGCGCTTCCGGGATCGGCTTCCCATCAGCCCAGCGCGGCGTGGTGATCGTGATGCCCATGTCCAGCACTACGCGCTGCAATCGGCACTCGCCGACGCGGTGGGCGTTGTCGCTGGTCATGTGCAGCTCGGTCGTGGTCAGGCCGTTCGCATGCGGTCCGTCGCCCGCCTCGCGACCCGGCACGCGCAGCTGGCCCAGCAGCTGTTCGATATCCTCGCCGGCCACGTCATAGTGCTGTCGCGTCTCCTGAATGCGTAGCTGCACGTCAACACCCGACGCGTTCTGCGCCTGGCCGCCGCAGGGCATGGCTGCCGACAGCATGGCGATCAGGGCGCACTGGAAACTTGCCGTGGACAACAGACCGCCCCCAGCGCCTATGCACCGACCGGACATTCGCCCTCGTCGGCGCAGCGCTCGCGCTCGATCTCGATGGTGACGTGATCGATCTTCCAGCGCTCCCGCAGCACACCGCGCATGGCGGCCAGCACGGCGTCCGAGTCGGCGTCGGCGTCGATACGCGCGTGACAGGTCAGCATCACTTCCTTCGGTGCCAGCGACCACACATGCAGGTGATGCACGGACTGCAGCGCGCTGACCTGGTCCGGCAGTTCGGCGGCAATGCGCTCGCCGTCCAGATCGCCCGGCGCGGACTCCAGCAGGATGAAGGCCGAACTTCTGACCAGTCGCCACGCTGCGCCCAGCACCAGCAGCGCGACCAGCACGCTGAGAATGGGGTCGGCCGGCGTCCAGCCGGTAAACCAGATGACGATGGCGGCGACGATGGCTGCCACCGAACCCAGCAGATCGCCGAGCACGTGCAGCAGCGCACCGCGCAGGTTGAGGTCGTGACTGTCGCCACCGTGCAGCAGCCACAGCGTGAACAGGTTGGCGAGCAGGCCAACGACGGCGACAGCGAGCATCGGTCCGGCCAGGATCGGCTGCGGCGTGGTGAAACGATCAATGGCTTCGACCACGATCCACAGCGCCACGCCAAACAGCAGGATGCCGTTGACGAAGGCAGCCAGCACCGGCGCACGACGAAAGCCGAAGGTGTGCCGCGGCCCCGGTGTCTTCGCCTTCAGCCGCACCGCGACCACCGCCAATGCCAGCGCGAAGGCATCCGTGGCCATGTGCGCGGCATCGGCCAACAACGCCAGCGAACCGCTGATGATGCCGCCCACTACCTCTGCGACCATCACCAGTGCGACGACCACCAGCGCCTGGGTCAGCCGTCGTCCGCTGCTGCCATCCCCGGGTCCGTGATGGTGGTCGATGAAGGTGTCGTCGTGGCTGTGGCCGTGGACACGGGCGTGGTCGTCATCCGGCGGGTGACCCTGATGTTGTTGGCCCTGGGTGCTCGGCACGGTCATTCCTCAGCTGTTGACAGAGACGGACGCGGACGCTGACGAACTTTCTGCCACGCCATCCTCCACCTGCCGCGCCAGCCGGAAGCCGACCACGCCGGCAATCGCCGCCGAGGCCGCGCTGATCGCGGCGAAGCCGGCCGTCGCCACGCCGAACACGCGCAGGCCGTTCATGCCGAGCGAAATGACCAGGTCGCCGAATCGCCAGACCGCCGTGTCCACCGCGTTCTTGCCCTTGTAGCGCAGTTCCCGGGACACCATGGTGAACAGGCTCTCGCGCGCCGGACCCAGCATGCCGTAGGCCAGACTTCGGGTGATGATCAGGCCCAGCACCACCCACGGCAGGCCGCCGATCACCGGCGCGTAGCTGCCCTGGGTGAACACCACGCAGAGCATCATGATCAGACCGGCGCCGGCCCAGACGCCGATCACCGGGCCGGCGCCAAAGCGCACCAGCAGCCAGCGCGTCAGCGTCAGCTGCGCCACTATCTGCAGGACGTTCGTGGTGAGGTCGACCTTGGCGAAGAATTCGGTGCGCAGCACGGCAGCATTGTCGCCAACGAACGTTGCACCGGCGTAGTCGGCCACCAGCGCGTAGTTGACCGTGCCGATGGCGTCACCCAGCAGCAACAGCAGCGCCATGTTGCGGATAAAGGGGTGCGCCAGCACCTGCTTCAGGCCGTCCAGCATGCTGCCGCCCAATGCGCCTTCGCGCTGCGCGCCGCTACGTGGATCATTGGCGGACTGGCGGGCGCTTGCCCAGCGCCCGAGCAGGATCACGCAGACCAGCGCAGCACCCAGCAGACCTGCCGACACGACCAGCAGCGGGGCAATGCCGAGCACGGACGCAAGCAGCCGCGTCAGCAGGGGGCCGGTGATGGCGCCGACGGTGCCACCCAGGGCGATCACCGGGAAAAGCCGTCTGGCCTGCGCCATGTCCCAGACGTCGGCCATGAAGCTCCAGAACACCGACACCACGAACAGATTGAACACGCTGACCCAGACGAAGAACAGCGTGCCCAGCGCACGCGGGCTGAGCAGGCCGCTCTGCGTGAACAAGGGCACAAAGGCGAGCAGACAGCCGATGAAGAACAGGTACACCACCGGCACCATGATCCGCCGCGGATAGCGGCCCGCCAGCCAGGCAAAAAGCGGCGTCAGCAGCAGCGTGGCGATAAAGGTCGCGGCATAGAACCAGGGCAGTTGGGTGGATCCCACCGCTGCCGACAGCTGCTCGCGTACCGGGCGAATGACGTAATAGGCCGCCAGCACGAAGAAGAAATACAGGAACGAAATGGCCAGCGGACGCCATTCGCCCGGGGTCACCTGCAGCCAGCGCTGCCAGCCGGCAGTTGCCGCGTGGTCAACCTGTCGCGTCTCCTCGCTCATTCATGCTCCTTTCGACGCCGGCGCGGCGTTCGATTCAGGGGCCAAGGGTAGCCGATCCGTGATGCGGGCCGCAGGTTCCGGATTGCGCGTCGCGCGACAGCCGCATTTTGAGCAATTGCTCTAAGTCCTGCACCTACGGTGGGGTATCGACTGCCGCCGCCCGGCTCCCGCCGCGCCCGCGCCCTTGCGACGCTCCGGCAGCGCCAACCCTGGAAGCCCATGTACGACTACATCATCGTCGGCGCCGGTTCCGCCGGCTGCGTGCTCGCCAACCGGCTCAGCGCCGATCCGGACGCGCGCGTGCTGCTGCTGGAAGCCGGCCCGCGCGACTGGCACCCGTTCATCCACATGCCGGCCGGCATCGCCAAGCTGGTCAACCGCAAGGGCGTGAACTGGGACTACAACACCGACGCCGAGCCCAACCTCGCGAATCGCCAGCTGTGGTGGCCACGCGGCAAGGTGCTGGGCGGCTCCAGCTCGATCAACGCCATGTGCTACGTGCGCGGCAACCGTCGCGACTACGACGAATGGGCGGCGCAGGGCGCGCACGGCTGGCGCTGGGACGACTGCCTGCCGTGGTTCCGCCAGTCCGAGAACAACCCGCGCGGCAGCAGCGAATTCCACGGTGCTGACGGACCGCTCGGCGTCAGCGACCTGCGCCACCACAACCCGTTGTCCGACGTCTTCCTGCAGGCCACCCGCGAAGCCGGCTTCCCGCAAAACGACGACTTCAACGGTGCCAGGCAGGCGGGCTTCGGCTACTACCAGGTCACCCAGAAGGACGGCGCGCGCTGCTCCAGCGCGGTGGCCTACCTCGACCCGGTGCGCGAACGGAAAAACCTCACCATCCTCACCGGCGCGCTGGTGACCAAACTCAAGATCGAGAACGGCCGCGTCACCGCCGTTCATTATCGACATAACGGCAAGCCCTGCTGCGAAGGCGTGGAGCGCGAAGTGCTGCTGGCCGGCGGCGCGCTGAACTCGCCACAGATGCTGATGCTGTCCGGCATCGGTCCGGCCGACCACCTGCGCGAACACGGTCTCGACGTGGTGGCTGACCTGCCCGGCGTCGGCGCCAACCTGCAGGACCACCTCGACGTCTGCACCTTGCAGCGCTGCACGCAAAACATCACCTACGACCGCGTCAGCGATGTCGCCGTCGCCCTCAACTACTACCTGTTCCGACGCGGCCCCGGCACCTCCAACATTGCCGAAACCGGCGGATTCCTGCGTTCAAGGCTGGCCGAGGACGAGCGTCCCGACCTGCAGTTCCACTTCGTGCCGGCCCTGCTGGACGACCACGGCCGCCAGCGCATGAAGGGCAACGGCTACACGCTGCACGCCTGCCAGCTGCGCCCGTATTCGCGTGGCCGCCTGTACCTGAAGAGCGCGGCACCGGACCAGAAGATCGGCATCCACGCCAACTACCTCAGCGATGCGCAAGGCCGCGATCTGGAACGCCTGCTGGAAGCTGTCCGCATCTCGCGCGACATCCTCGCGCAGCCGGCGTTCGCGCCGTACCGTGGCGAGGAAATCTTCCCCGGCGATGCGCTGACCACCCGCGAACAGTTGATCGACTTCATCCGCCGCAAAGCCGAAACCATCTACCACCCGGTCGGTACCTGCCGCATGGGCAGCGATGCCAGCGCCGTGGTCGATCCGCAGCTGCGCGTGCGCGGCGTCGATGGCCTGCGCGTGGTCGATGCCTCGGTGATGCCCAAGCTGATTGGCGGCAACACCAACGCACCAACCATCATGATCGCCGAACGCGCCGCGGCCATGATTCGCGGCGAGCTTTCGCTGGGTGTAACGGAGCCGGCCGCAGCCGAAGCGGCCTAACGAATGGCCTCGTCCAGCGCCTTGCGGTAGCACACCGAACGCCCGACCTCCGCAAAACCTGCGGCTTCATGCGCCCGCTGCGAAACGCGATTGTCCAGCGCCGCATCGGAGGCCATCTCGCTGCAACCCTGCGCGCGCGCCCAGTCTTCGGCGGCACGCAATAAGGCAAGGCCGACACCCCGCCGTCGCCAGTATGACTCGACATACCAGCCTTCAACGTAGCCGATGCGTCCGCTGTAACAGGACTCGGCGACGGTACGGATCGCCAGCTCGATGAAACCAAGTGCCTCACCGGAAGCATTCCGCGCGATCAGGACCGTATCAACGCCAGCCAATCGGCCCGCGAACCAGTCGGCGATCTCCGACGCATGTTCTCCAGGCGCGGATGGCCAGAGCGCTTCACGCATCTGCTCCCAATCCATCGCGTCGTCCGTGGCGACTGGCGTGATGACGACATCGGCAGGTCCGGCGGGCATGACCGGATCAGCGTTCCAGCATCGGTGGCAACGGGCAGTGCAGGCAGGCGCAGGTGGTGCGCAGCAGTTCGGCTTCGGCCACGCTGACCCGGCCGTCCTGGCTGATCGCCACGGTCATCGATTCGATCAGCAGCTGTTTGGGTGACGGCAGCAGCCGATCCAGTCGCAGCAAGGCTTCATCCAGCGCATGACGCCAGTCGGCGGGCGGCGCGTAGCGCTCGGCGCTACCGGGAAACAGGTGCTCCCAGGCGGCGGCAAAGGCACGCTGGGCCTGCATGTCATCGCTGTGACCCACTTTGGCCAGCACCGACAACAGCGCGGCGGCCTGGTCGCGAAGTGCATGCAGACGATGACTGCCGCGCGGCCGTCTGCGTGCGGGGTCCAGCGCTTCCCAGACCTGCGCCTGCAGCAGCTTGGACAGGCAGTACTCGAACGGCTGCACCTCGCCATCGGCATGGACCAGCGTCTCGATCACCGAGATGAAGCGCAGCAGCGTCGGCCGCGGCTCGCGGCGCAGTCGTGGAAAGGCCAGCGCCGCCAGCGGCATGCGCTGCATCGGGTGCAGACCGGGCAGATCACCGAACAGCGCGGCCGTCCGTTCGGATTCGCGCGGGCCCAGTTCGGCGGCGATGGCGGCCAGCTGCCGCTCGCGGATGCCGTCGTCGCCGTCCAGCAGCAGCGACATCACCAGCGGCATGGCCTGCTCGCGTGATTCGGCAGCACGCCGCAGCGGAGCCGGCAACGCTGCCACGATGCCGCCAGCACGCTGGAAGTCATCGACGGCCGGTTCGGCCACCTGATCGGCCACGCGCTCGGCGGCAATGCTGACTTCGTCGCCGAGATGCGGCATGGATGTCCGCCCGTCGGCAGCGAATCCCATCGCCAGATCCTCGTCCAGACCCGACGGCGGCGCCGCGGCAAATTGTTGACGCAGACTGGTCACATCGTCCGGCTTGAAGCCGGGATCCAGCGCCTGGATGCGCGCCAGCAGCGGCGGATGCGTGGCGAACAACGAGGAATAGCCGACGCCGTCGCCAAACAGCATGTGGCTGACTTCCTCGCCGTCAGCCGCCTGCAATTTCGAGCCTTCCTGGATGCCGGCGATTTTCTTCAGCGCACCGGCAATGCCGCTGGTCTGCCGCGTGAACTGCACCGCCGAAGCATCGGCGAGGTATTCGCGCTGGCGGCTGACGCCGGCCTTGATCAGGCGTCCGAAGAACACGCCGGCATAGCCCAGCACCATCAACGCCAGCGCAATCATGAACACCGGCGCACCGTCCTTGCTGCGCACGCCGCGCCCGTGGATCAGCACCCGACGCCCGATGATGGCCAGCACCAGGATGCCGAACAGCAGGCCCATCAGCCGGATGTTGAGGCGCATGTCGCCGTTGAGGATATGGCTGAACTCGTGGGCGATGACGC
>JAGRJX010000176.1 GCA_020442545.1 Lysobacterales bacterium | reverse complement strand
ACGCGCGTTTTCGCCAATTCACGGATGAATTGTCGAAAACCCCGGCTCCGACTCACGAACCCGGCGAAGCCGGGCGCGAACGTGGGGTGTCTTTCTCTTTGGTTCGGTTTCTCTTGGACAAGCAAGAGAAATGAACTCGGTCGCCGAAGGCGAACGAAAGCTCTGGATCTATGAGTTTTTGGCTGCTGGCCGCGTCGGGTGGAGCAGGGTTGAAGGGAGCGCTTGGCCAACTACCTTTGCTCAACTTCCTTCAACGTCACATCCCTCACCAGCCTGAACCCCACATCGTCATACCCATGATCGGGATCGATGAAGTCGTTCTCGCGTGACGAGGAGCCATCACGCCAACTCAAGCCGACGGTGGGGTGATCGCGGCAGCCGGCGCAGTCCGAAGGCCATTCGCGGACGTTGCCGAGCATGCTGGTCACGCCAGTCGTGAAGCTTGGACTGCGCCCGGCGGGGACAGTGCCTTCGCTGGCACAGACGATGCCGCCGGCACCGCAGGCCGGGTTGGCCGGCGTGGCGGTGATGGCTCGCCATTCGACGGTGCTGGGCAGGCGATAGTTGACGCCGTCGCGCTTGCCCAGCCAACTGGCGAAGGCGTTGGCGTCGGCCACGCTGACACAGACCACGGGATGATCGCCGCCCTGCCTGAAGCCCGGATCGTTCCATTCGCGTCGCTTCAGCGACAGCAGGGCAGTTCGGTTGCGGCAGTTGGCGGCCGGTCGCCCGGTCGCGGAGACGAAGGCGGCGTAAGTGCTGCGGGTAACGGCGGTGGGCATGGTTGCCAGTCCGGGGTGCTCCGCTGAAGGCAGTTGCACCAGGGTCATGCTGGTACTGCCGTGTTGCAGGGCGTCGCCGATGCCGATGGTGATGATGCGAGCGGAGTATTCCGGTTCCAGCAGCTTGGTCGAAACACCGAGATCCGCTGCGCGTGTCCTTGCAGCCTGGAAGGCGACCCGATCCTTGTTGTCGATGGCCTGGCGCAGCTGGCGACGAATTGACGCCGGGGCGAGGGCGCTCATGTCGCGCCAGTTGGCGCTTTGCTGCATCGACAGCGCGTCCACGAGTCGGCTGGCGTTGTCGAGCAGCGAACGGGCCGTGCCGTCATCGCCTTCCTGCAAGGCTTTTGCGACATAGGGTTGTGCGGCGGCGAGCCAACGTTCGCCGAGGTCGGAAAGGCGCGGTGAGCGCGGCAGGAGGCGTTGCGCGCTAAGCAGGGATTCGAGTGCATTGTCGCCGGCGGGCAGAGTCAGGCGGCGGCGCATGATCTGCTGGCTGGCGGCTTCGAGTGCAGCTTCGCCCGGCGGCAGTGCGGGAGTTTCTTCCACGATTTCCTTGTCTGTCGCTTGCGCTGCCTGCGTGTCCTCCGATGCCTTGATCGGTGCTTCGCCGGCATCGTCTTCGATGGAAGGATTCGGCGTTGCCTGATCCGGACTTGTCGCCGACGAATCACCGGCCGTCAGTGGTTCCGGAGCGGCTTCGATGTTTGCGGTGGACGCGACGACTGCCGCTGTCGCGCCATCATCGTCGTTGGAGGAAGGCCACAGCCATCCGACCAGTACCAGGGCCAGCAGTGCAAACGCCGCCAGTCCCATCAGCCCGAAGCGCGAGGTTGCCGTGCCGAGGCCGGCCGGCAGCCGCCATTCGCGCGCCTTGCGAGGCTTGCGAACATCTGCCGCGTTGCTGACGTGGTCCAGCGCCTGCATCATTTCCTGGGCGCTGGAGAAACGTTGCTCCGGCGTCTTCGCCATGGCCTTGTTGATGAAATCCTGCCAGTGCGCCTTATCCTCGGGCAGCTGCGGGATCGGATCCATTGCATGCATCAGCGCCAGTGCGACGGTATCTCGGTTGCGATAGGGCAGCGCGCCACAGAGCATTTCGTAGGTGAGTACGCCCAGCGCGTAGAGGTCGGCGCGGCCATCCACGTCCTCGCCGCGTGCCTGCTCGGGCGCCATGTAGCCCCAGCTGCCCATGGCCTTGCCGCCGCCGGTCATGCGCGAGCGATCGCGCTTGCTGATGGCGATGCCGAAGTCGGTGAGCAGCGGCCGGTCCGTGTGGTCGAACAGGACGTTTTCGGCCTTGACGTCCCGATGCACGACGCCGTGGCCGTGGGCGTAGTCGAGCGCGCTGAGCAGCGCACGCAGCACTTCGATGATCTGCGGCTCGTCGTTGCGCAGGTCGCGTTGGCCGACGTGGCCGCGCGACAGGTAGGGCATGACGTAGTAGAGCAGGCCCAACTCCATGCGGCCGACCGCGTGGATGCCGACGATGCAGGGATGTTGCAGCTTGGCGATGGTGCGCGCTTCCTTCTCGAAGCGCTGCATGCTGACTTCGTCCTGCAGGGCGACCGGCTTGATTACCTTGATTGCCACTTGCCGGTCCAGCGATTCCTCGACGCCGAGGTAGACGTAGGACATGCCGCCACGGCCAAGCAGTCGCACCACGCGATAGCCGGGAATTTCCGGCAGCACGCCGCTCAGCAGTTCATCAAGCTCGTTTGGCGAGAATTCTGGCGTGTTGGCGGCCATGGCAGTAATGGCGATGATCCCGGCCCAGCATAGGTCAGCTGGACCCGGATAAGTGCGGCACAGCCGTCAGAATTGACACAAAATGTTGCAATTCGCGACTCGACAATGCCTGCCGCGGTCCTGGGCGCCCGGTCGGAGGCTGTCTCAGGGTGCTACCAGGTCGCCGTAACTGTCCGGGCGGCGGTCTCGATAGAACTGCCAGACGTTGCGGACTTCACGGATCTGGTCGAGATCGAGGTCGGCGACGATCAGTTCGTCCTGGTCGCGCGAACCCTGCGACACGATCTGTCCGCGTGGGTCGGCGAAATAGCTCTGGCCATAGAACTCGCCGATGTTCCAGGGTGCTTCGGTGCCGACGCGGTTGATGGCGCCGATGAAGTAGCCGTTGGCGGCGGCATGCGCCGGCTGCTCCAGCTTCCACAGGTACTCGGAAAGGCCGGCCACGGTGGCCGACGGATTGAACACGATCTCTGCGCCATTCAGGCCCAGCGCGCGCGCGCCCTCGGGGAAGTGGCGGTCGTAGCAGATGTAGACGCCGACCTTGGCGTAGGCGGTCTCGAACACCGGGTAGCCGAGGTTGCCGGGGCGGAAGTAGAACTTCTCCCAGAAGCCGGGCAGGCAGTGCGGGATGTGGTGCTTGCGGTACTTGCCGAGGTAGCTGCCGTCGGCGTCAATCACCGCGGCGCTGTTGTAGTAAATGCCGGTGATGTCTTCTTCATAGATCGGCACCACCAGCACCATGCTGTGCTTCTTTGCCGCTTCCTGCATCAGCTTGACGGTCGGGCCATCGGGAATGCGCTCGGCGCTGTCGTACCAGCGTGGGTTCTGCTCGGCGCAGAAATACGGCGCGGTGAAAATCTCCTGCATGCACAGGATCTGCACGCCGGCTTTCCCGGCCTGCTCGATGAAGCCCATGGTCTTGTCGAGATTGGACTGCCGGATGGTTTCCAGTGATTCGTCGACCGGACAGGCCATGGACGTCTGGATAAGACCGCACTTCACCACTTGAGACATTGCATGTTCCTCTCGACTGCCCGGCCATCCGGGCGATCCCGCATGCTACCAACGGATGGCCGGCCGCGCGCAAATCGACGCGGCCGGCCGGTTGTTCACCAGATGTGCACGCGCTCGTCCGGCGCCAGGTACAGGCCCTGGTCCGGCTGCACATCATAGGCGGCGTACCAGGCGTCGATGTTGCGAACGGTTTCCGCGCGGAAGCGGCCCGGCGCGTGCGCGTTGGTATTGACCTGCTGGCGCAGCGCGGCGTCACGGACCTTGCCACGCCAGACCTGCGCGAAGGCGAGGAAGAAGCGCTGGTCGCCGCTGAGGCCGTCGATTTCCGGCGCCGGCTGGTCGCCCAGCGACTTGTGGTAGGCCATGTAGGCGATGGTCAGGCCGGAGACATCGGCGATGTTCTCGCCCAGCGTCTGTTGACCCTTGACGTGCAATCCGGGCAGGGCTTCGTAGCCGTCGAACTGCTCCACCAGCATCTGTGCCGCGGCGTCGAACTGCGCCTCGTCCTCCGGCGTCCACCAGTTGCGCAGGCGGCCCTCGGCGTCGAAGGCCGAACCGAGGTTGTCGAAGCTGTGACTGATCTCGTGGCCAATCACCGCGCCAATGGCGCCGTAGTTGGCGGCCGGATCGGCCTTGGGGTCGAAGAAGGGCGGTTCGAGGATGGCGGCCGGGAAGTTCATGGCGTTCTGCACCGGCAGGTTTACCGCGTTGACGGTTTGCGGAGTCATCCACCACTCGCCACGATCCGGTGCGCGCTTGAGCTTGTCGCGCTGGTGTTCGAACTCGTAGTGCTCGGCGCGCAACGCGTTGCCAAGCGCGTCGTCGGGGCGGATGTCCAGCTGCGAATAGTCGCGCCAGCGGTCCGGATAGCCGACACCCACCTTTACCGCAGCCGCCTTGCGCTTGGCCTCGGCACGGGTTTCCGCGGTCATCCACAAAAGCTGGTCGACGCGGTCGAGGAATGCGCCATTGATGTTGTTCACCAGCTGCTCGATGGTGGCCTTGGACTCTGGCGGGAAGTAACGCTCGACGTACAGCTGGCCGACCGCATCGCCCAATGCACCGTTGGTGGCGGCCACCGCGCGCTTCCAGCGATCTCGCTGTTCCGGCGTGCCCTGCAGGGTGCGTCCATAGAAGTCGAACTGCAGGTTGGCGAAGGCTTTTGGCAGCAGTGCAGCGCTGCGATTGAGCGCATGGAAGCGCAGCCAGGCCTTGATGTCGCCAAGGTCGGCCTTGCCGAGAATGCCGGCGATGCCACGAATGGCGTCAACCTGCCAGACATCGATGCTGTCCTGGTCGTCCAGGCCGGCCGCCTTGAAATAGCTGTCCCAGTCGAGGCCGGGCGCCTTCTTGCCGAAGTCCTTGCGCGCCCAGACCGTGTTGGCCTTCTCCACGTCCATGCTGTCGACGATGTTGGCGTGCACCTGCGCGATGCTGGTTTCCAGCGCCATGATCTTCGTTGCCTCATCCGCTGCGTTCGCATCGCCAGCGGTGGCCAGCAGCTTCGCCGCGTAGTCCTGGTACTTGCCGCGCAGCTCGACCATGTCAGCATCGTCCGACAGGTAATAGTCGCGATCCGGCAGGCCGAGCCCGCCCTGCAGCAGGTAGGCGCGGTGGGTGGATGGATCGTCCAGCGCCTGGGTCACGAACAGGCCGAACGGGCGCGAGGTGTTGTAGTCGGTGGCGTTCAGCGGATCGACGTCGGCGCGCAGGCCGTCGCCGAGCAGGGTAGCCAGCTGCTGGCGATCGCTGACTGCGGCGATGGCGTCCAGATCCGGCTGCAGCGGTGTCAGGCCATGCGCTTCGATGGCGTCCTCGTCCATCCATGCCTGATAGAAGTCGGCGATCTTGCGCGCGTTCGAGCCCGGTTCGTTTTCCTTGTCCGCAACTTTTCGGATCAGGTCGGAGGTGCGTTTCTCCGCCTTCTTGAATACCTCGTAGAACACGCCGGTGCTGGAGCGATCCGCCGGGATTTCCGTCACTTGGCGCCAGTGGCCGTTGGCGTACTGCTCGAAATCGTCGCCGGGCGCGGTGGCGGTGTCGATGCCGGCCATGTCGAGGCCGCTGTGCATTGCGGGACTCGGCGGCGGCTCGTTGATCGCAGGGTTGTTTGCGGCGGCATTTTCGGCGGTGATCGGCGATGAGCCGTTGTCGCTGCCGCAGGCGGTCAGCAGCAGGGTGGCGAGGCTGGCGGCCAGAAGGCGTTGGCGGGGGCGCGTCATCGCGACGTCTCCAGTCGATGGTGGGCCGGCCAAGATACCCGGGATCAGCGACCAGCGCAGCTATCCGAAGTCACGGCAACGGCTTTCAGGCGGCGCCTTCCAGCATTGGCGGCATTTCCTCGACGAGGAAGTCGATGAAGGCGCGCACCGACGGCAGCAGGCCACGACGGCTGGGGAACACCACGTGCAGCACGCCCTGCGGCAGACGCCAGTCGGGCATCACGTGGCGCAGGCGGCCTTCGGCGAGGTCGGTCTGGATCACGCTGGCCGGCAGCAGGGCGATGCCGAGGCCGTCCAGCGTGGCCTGGCGTAGTAGCGGGAAATTGTGGCTGAGCAGGCGCGGCTGGTGCTCGACGTCAAACTGCTGCCCGTCGGGGCCGTTGAGCTGCCAGTGCTGGGTTTCGCCGGGTGCGAAGCTCAGCGTTTCGTGCTGGCGCAGGTCGTCCGGGTGCTCGGGGTTGCCGTGCAGCGCCAGGTATTCCGGGCTGGCCACCAGCAGTTCGCAGAGTTCGGCGAAGCGACGCATCACCAGACCGTCCTCGCCACTGGGCTGGCTGCGTACGCGCAGGGCGGCGTCGAAACGCTCGCCAAGCACGTCGACGCGGCGGTTGCTGACGTGCAGGTCCAGTCGCACCTTCGGATAGCGCTGCAGGAATTTCGGGATCAGCGGCGCCAGCTGGGTGCTGGCCAGGGCGATCGGGCAGGCCACGCGCAGGAGGCCGCGTGGCTCCGACTGCGCCTGCTCCACCACTTCGAAGGCGGACTCGGCCTCGGCCAGCATGGCCAGGCAGTGGCGGTAGAGGTTTTCGCCGGTGTCGGTGACCACGAAGCGCCGGGTCGACCGCTGCAGCAGGCGCACGCCGAGGCGCTCCTCAAGCCGGTTCACGTGCCTGGACAGGCGCGACTTGGGCACGCCCAGCGCGCGTCCGGCGGCGGCGAAACCGCCATGTTTCACCACCATGGCGTAGTAGTAGAGGTCGTCGAGGCTGGTCGAAAAGTCCATATCGGAAGTCCAAGTTCGTTCCAATAACGGAACAATCAGTGCTGATATTACCGGATTATCATTGATTGGCAACGATATTAAATTCTCTCTCAAGGCGGAAACCCGCCATCCAGAAAACGGAGAGCCTCATGAACATTCTGCATATCGACAGCAGTGCCCTTGGCCAGAACTCGGCCAGCCGCGAATTGACCGCCGCTCTGGTCGCCGGTCTTCGTCAGCAATACCCTGACGCCAGCGTTGCCTATCGCGATCTTGATCGGGAGCCGCTGCCGCACCTGAGCGCACGCACCCTGGCCGCCGCGGATGACGCGACCGTTGCCGAGAACGCCGCAGTGCTGCAGCAGTTCCTCGACGCTGACACCGTGGTGGTTGGCGTGCCGGTCTACAACTTCACCATCCCGACCGCGCTCAAGGCCTGGATCGACCGCATCGCCGTGGCCGGCAAGACCTTCCGCTACACCGAGAACGGTCCCGAAGGCCTGGCCGGCGACAAGCGTGTATTGCTGGCGGTGACCCGCGGCGGCATGCGTGGCGCCGATCGATTCGAGGAAGACTACCTGCGATTCGTGTTCAGCTTCTTCGGCATTGAGGTCGTGGAAAGCATCCGCGCCGAAGGCCTGAACCTGTCGCCGGAGCACCGGCAGACGGCGATGGGCGCGGCGCTGAAGCAGATCGCAGAGCTGGGAGACGTGGAACAGCGCGAAGCCGCATGATGGACGTCATCCGAAACTCACATTCCGTGGAGACTGCTGACATGACTGACAACATTGACTACGGCGCGCGCCCGCGACGCATTCAGAAGGTGATCCGCGGCACGCCGACATCCGATGGCGCTGGCGTGCGCCTGAACCGGGTGATCGGCGGGCCCAGCCTGGACATGCTCGATCCCTTCCTGCTGCTGGACGAATTCGGCACCGACAAGCCGGAGGACTACATCGCCGGCTTCCCGAGCCATCCGCATCGCGGCTTCGAGACGGTGACCTACATGCTCGACGGTCGCATGCGCCACAAGGACAACCACGGCCACGAGGGCGTGCTCGGTCCGGGCAGCGTGCAGTGGATGAGCGCGGCGCGCGGCATCGTGCATTCGGAGATGCCCGAGCAGGAGGAAGGCCGCATGCGCGGCTTCCAGCTGTGGATCAACCTTCCGGCGGCGAAAAAGATGGGCGAGCCGCGCTACCAGGAGCACGACGCCGGCGCGATTCCCGCAGTGCAGCCTGCCGATGGCGTGACGGTCAAAGTCATCGCCGGTGACGTCGATGGCACCCGTGGCCCGGTGGAGCAGCCGGCAACCAGTCCGCTCTACCTCGATGTGCTCGTGGGCACGGACGCCGTCTTCGAGCCGACGGTCGCCGCCGGCCACAGCGCTTTCGTCTACGTCTACGAAGGCGAGCTGGCGATCGGTAGCGCCGAGCATGCCCAGCGGGTTACCGCCGGACATTTGGCGGTGCTCAGCGATGGTGACAGTCTGCGCCTGGTCGGGATGGCTGACGACAGCCGCGCCATCGTGGTGGCCGGGCGGCCGCTGCGCGAGCCGGTGGCCCGCTATGGCCCGTTCGTGATGAACACCAAGCAGGAGATCATCCAGGCCGTCGAGGACTTCAACGCTGGCCGCTTCTGATCATTGGTTGATCCGGCAGTATCGCGACGCCCGCGCCATCCTGGTGCGGGCGTTTGCGTGTATGGCCCGTGGCCCGGACAATTCGCGCCTCGAAACGAATCGCTGGAGCCCGCCGTGAGCATCATCCGAATGACCGACCTCGACCTTGCTGGCAAGCGTGTGCTGATCCGCGAGGACCTCAACGTGCCGGTCGCCGACGGCGAGGTGACCTCCGAACAACGCATCCTCGCGGCGCTGCCGACGATGCGTCTGGCGCTGGAAAAGGGCGCGGCGCTGATGGTGATGTCGCATCGCGGGCGCCCGACCGAAGGCGAGTGGTCCGAAGACGAATCGCTGGCGCCGGTGGCGAAGCGGCTGTCGCAGCACCTCGGTCGAGACGTGCCGCTGATCCGCGACTGGCTTGACGGCGTGGAGGTGAAGCCCGGCGACATCGTTCTGCTGGAAAACTGCCGCATGAACGTCGGCGAGAAAAAGGATGACCCGGCCCTTGCCCAGAAATATGCCGAGCTCTGCGACGTGTTCGTGATGGACGCCTTCGGCACTGCGCATCGCGCGCAGGCCTCGACCCATGGCGTGGTGCAGAAGGCCAAGGTCGCCTGCGGCGGCCCACTGCTGATGGCCGAACTGGATGCGCTGGATCGCGCGCTGAAGAATCCGGCGCGTCCGCTGCTGGCCATCGTTGGCGGCAGCAAGGTCAGTACGAAACTTGAATTGCTCGGCAGCCTGCTGAGCAAGGTCGACCAGTTGATCGTCGGCGGCGGCATCGCC
>JAGRJX010000175.1 GCA_020442545.1 Lysobacterales bacterium | reverse complement strand
TCCACGCACTTCTTCATCGTGCGCAAGGGCGAACTGTGGACCTCGACCGGGCAGTACTGCCTCGACGGCATCACCCGCGCCCAGGTGCTTGCCGTGGCGCGTGCGGATGGCATTCCGACGCACGAGCGCAGCTTCAGCCTGAGCGATGCCTACGCCGCCGACGAAGCCTTCGTCACCGGCACCTATGCCGGCGTGGTCCCGGTGACCGAAATCGACGGTCGCCGCATCGGCGACGGCCAGCGCGGCGCCATGACCGTGCGGCTTCAAACCCTCTACCAGCGCCACGTCGATGACGACGTGGCTGGACAGCAGCAGCAGGAGTCGAACTGATGCCCCGTGCCCGCAAGCCGACCAACGATACCGTCCGCATCGCCATGTGGTCGGGGCCGCGCAATATTTCCACGGCGATGATGCGCGCCTGGGAGAACCGCAGTGACTGCGCCGTCGTCGACGAGCCCTTCTACGCCCACTACCTCGCCGAAACCGGACTTGACCATCCCGGACGCGACGCGGTGATCGAATCCGGCGAAACCGATTGGCGCAAAGTGGTCGCCATGCTCACCGGACCGGTGCCGGACGGCAAGCCCATCTTCTACCAGAAGCACATGGCGCATCACCTGCTGGAGGATGTCGATCACGACTGGCTCGAAGGCATGCACAACGTGCTGCTGATCCGCGACCCGGTGGAAGTCATCGCCTCCTACAGCAAGGCCCGCGACGAGGTCACGCCGGAAGACGTCGGCCTGCCGCAGCAGGTCGAACTTTTCGAGGAACTCTCCGAATCCACCGGCAAGCCACCGCTGGTGATCGATGCCGGCGACTTCCTGAAGTCACCGGAAGCCTACCTGCGCACGATCTGCGAGCACGTCGGCGTCCCGTTCATGGATTGCATGCTCACCTGGCCATCCGGCCCACGCGAAACCGACGGCGTCTGGGCCCCACATTGGTACGGACGGGTGCAGGAGTCCACCGGCTTCCATCACCCACGTCCACCCGGCAAGCGCCCCGAACTGACCGGCGAAGCCGCAGAGACGGCAGAAGTCTGTCGCCGCTACTATGAACAGCTCCTTTGCAACCGCCTGCTGATCAACGGATGACAGCCTGGCCGACGTCTGGACCGTGACCAGTGACGGCCGGCTCCGCTATCCTGCCCGCCTTGCCAACGTCCCGCTGAGCCGCCAGGCCGCCGGGGCCCAACGAGCAGCCGGATGCAGTTCGACTCCTTTACCTTTCTGATCTTCTTCGCAATCGTCCTCGGTGGCTACTCGCTGCTCCGCAGCTGGGGTGCGCGCAAGAACTGGCTACTCGGCGCCAGCTACCTGTTCTACGCCGCCTGGAATCCGCCGTTCGTTCTTCTGCTGATCGCGACCAGCAGCATCGACTACTGGGCCGCAATGCGTATGGGCGCCAGCAGCGGGAGGATTCGCCGCCGCTTCCTGATCGGCGTGATGCTCATCCATCTCGGCGTGCTCAGCTACTTCAAGTACAGCGGCTTCCTGCTGGAAAATCTGGAAAGCCTGCTCGCTGGATTCGGGGTCGTGTGGAAAGCACCGGCACAGGACATCATCCTGCCGGTCGGCATCTCCTTCTACACCTTCCACTCGCTGTCCTATCTGATCGACGTCTACCGCCGCCGCATCGAGCCCACGTCGTCCTGGCGCGACTATGCGCTGTACGTCGCCTTCTTCCCGCAGCTGGTGGCAGGCCCGATCGTGCGCTGGACGCAAATGGGCGAACAGATCGAACAGCCGCGACGCATGTCGGCGGCAGGCCTCGGCCTCGGCTTCAGCCTGCTGACACTGGGGCTGTTCGAGAAGGTCGTGCTCGCCGATGTGGTGTTCGCACCGGTCGCCGACACGGTTTTCGGCGCTGATGCGGCGGTCAGCACCGCTGATGCCTGGCTGGGCATGCTGGCTTTCAGTGGGCAGATCTTCTGTGATTTCGCCGGCTACTCGAGCTGCGCCCTGGGCGCGGCCCTGTGCCTTGGATTCGTGCTGCCGGTGAACTTCCGCAATCCCTATGCCGCCATCGGCTTCTCGGACTTCTGGCGTCGCTGGCATATTTCCCTTTCTACCTGGCTGCGCGACTACCTCTACATTCCCCTCGGCGGCAACCGGCTGGGTCGCTGGCTGACCTTGCGCAACCTGATGCTGACCATGCTCATTGGCGGACTCTGGCATGGGGCGGCCTGGACATTTGTTGCGTGGGGTGGCCTGCATGGGATCTACCTGGTTATCGAGCGCAGCCTTCGCAAGCGTTTTGGACTGCCAGACGACCGTTCGGCGAGCCGCGTGGCGCGACTGTCCTACGCCGCGGTGACGCTGCTTGGTGTGCTGTATGCATGGGTCTGGTTCCGGGCCGCAGATTTTGAACAGGGATGGCAGATGACGCTCGGCCTGGTCGGCGCAAGCGGAATCCATCCGGCCACGATCACGGCAGGGTTTGATGCGCGGATCGTGGTACTTGCCTTTCTTGGACTCACCGCGACCCACTTTCGATGGCGTGCCATCGACGCCAAGGACGTCCTGCAGCACCTCCCGGCCTGGGTACTGGTGCCGCTACTCACCGCGATGCTTTCGCTGATCATCATGTCGCCCGGACAAAGTCATGCCTTCATCTACTTCCAGTTCTGAATCACCGCCAGCCGGGCACAAGAGACCCGGGCGGCGCTGGGGCGCCATCTGGCTGGGCGTGGCGATCGCCACCACTGGCGTTGTTGCCGGGGCCGAAGCGACCTGGCGCTCACTAGGCTTTACGCCGGGGCTGCAGGACAGTGCCGCCCTGTGGTCGATCCAGCGCGACCGCGTCTATGGCAATGATCCCGTGCCCCTGGTTTTTCTTGGCGCCTCGCGAACCCAGTACGGCTTTGACCTGGATCGCCTGCGCCGCGCTGCGCCGGCCTACCAGCCGATCATGCTGGCCGTGAACGGCCTGTATCCGATGGCCGCGTTGCGGGACCTGGCCCGGGACACCAACTTCCGCGGCATAGTGGTCTGCGACGTCGAACTCTTGGCCTTCTGGCCCGAATTTCGCGAATATCCGCAGGAGTACGTCAGCTACTACCATCAGCAGTGGACACCCAGTTGGCGCATTCATCGGGAGGTGCTGAGCAGGTGGCAGGAGCTCAGCGTGCTCGGAAGCCCGCGTTTTTCCTGGCTTTCTGCACTGCGCTACGCGACCAGCCAGAACAAGCCGTTTCATGACTACGCTCAACTGCATCGCAGCCGCGAAGGCGACATCGACTATCAGCTCGTCGATACCGAGGCGTCGAAACGGCACTTCGCGGAAGCGGCTGAAGGCAATCTCGCGCGCCTGCCGATACACAATCCGGATGACTGGTTCCAGGGTCTTGATGAAGTCTTCGGCTGGGTGCGCCGCATCCAGTCCCGTGGAGGCCGCGTGATCTTCTACCGAAGCCCAGTTTCCGGACCTCAGGAAACCATCATCGAAGAACGGTTTCCGGCCGAGCAGTACTGGAACCGCTTCCTGAAGGCGAGCCCGGCTCCGGTGATCGATGCAAACCGGATTCCGGTGCTTGACAGCTTCCTGCTCCCGGACGACTCGCACCTGGATTATCGCGACAAGGCCGCCTACACCCTGACCTGGCTGCAGGTCATGCAGGATCGCGGGCTGCTTGAGTCGGACTGAGACCGGCGGCCCGAAACCCGGCCACGCTCCCGCAAACGCCGCGCGCCACCACCGCTGAGGTTCAGTGCGTCATCAGAAGCAGGCTTCGAGCGTTGATCGAGCAGTCGCCAACGCTGTTTGCTGCTCACAGAAAAGCACACGGGCCACGCGTTTGCGCAGCCCGTGTGCTTTACAAATAGTGGTGGGCGGTACAGGGATCGAACCTGTGACCCCTACCATGTCAAGGTAGTGCTCTACCGCTGAGCTAACCGCCCGGATTCCGGATGTCCACCTGACTGCATGCGGCTGCGGAAGGTGCCGGATGCCGACGCTGGCAGCGCCGAAGGGGGCGGCAGTGTAATGCACCGCCGCCCCTTGCTCAATAGGCAATGCTCGAATTGCCCGAAACGGACAGCCCCGGGGATCAGTCGTCCAGCGGCGGTATGCGCAGCACCTGACCTGGGTAAATCTTGTCCGGATCACTCAGCATCGGCTTGTTGGCCTCGA
>JAGRJX010000174.1 GCA_020442545.1 Lysobacterales bacterium | reverse complement strand
GCCGCCCTTCAACAGAACAAGAAAAAGCGGGCTTCGGCCCGCTTTTTTGTTGATACAACTTTCGCATTCGAAGGGGGCGGATCGTATTACGCGTCCGGCATCGACAGCGCTTCCAGCATCTCTTCTCGGTCCGTATCCGCCACGTTTTCCCACAGCGTCCTCTCGCTCAGGTACAGATCGACGCCAAGCTCTGACCTGGCGCAATGTGCAATATCTCTTAACCAGTCGGCGTAGCTCCATTGCTTGGGAACGGGCGATGAAAAGGAAGCTTCTTCCTCGTTCCAGAATGTTCCTGTCGCCATTCGGTAGATGTGTGGGAAAAGTCGCTTTCGTTCTACTTCCGTGCTTTGCGGGCGGACAAGCAGGTTGCCCGTGGTAGAAATCGAGATTCTCAATACTTCGATGCGTCTCATGGCTGACTCGGCTTCCTAAGCCTGCTGCCACGGATTGATCAACGCCACACCACAGCCGGTGAAATCAGCTTCGTTCCGGGTCACGATGGTCATGCCGTGGGCGAGTGCGCTGGCGGCGACCATGGCGTCGCGTTCGCTGCGAGGATCAGGGACATGTAGTTTGGCGCAACGCCTTGCTGCATCCAGATCAAGCGGTAGCGTTCGGCCTTCAAAGCTCGGCAGCACCTGTCGTTCCAGCCAGTTGCGCAGCATGGCGCCCTGTCTTGAGTCCTTACGTTCCAGACGAAGTACCCCCAGTTCGAGCTCAAGAACGCTGATCACTGAGAGGTAGGTTTCCGCTGCATCGACACGGGTGATCCACGTGGTGACGCCTGGGTCAGCGTTCCCGCGGGGAAGTTTGCGCAATTCCGAAACGACGTTGGTGTCGAGCAGGTAGCTCACGACAGATCAATGTCACGGAGCTTGATGTCGAGGCGTGGTGGGTCGAAGTCGATGTCGGCCAGCCCCGGCATCGCCAGTGCTTCCGCCAGCGACTTGCCCTTGCCGGCAAGGCGGCGGTATTCCTCGATGCTCAGCAGCACGTGCGCGGGCTTGCCGCGGTGGGTGATGAATACCGGGCCGTTGGCCGCAGCTTTCTTGGCGCTGCCGGTGTCCTGATTGAATTCACGGCTGGAAATGGTGGAGATGCTCATGGCGACGACCCTCCGAACAATGTAGGAATGTTACTACATTGTCGGCAACGGAATCAGATCGTTCGCCACTTGATTCAGGATTCGTTGCCCGGCCAGTTGATCTCGATCTTGCGGTGCTTCAGGACGCAGTCGCGCAGGTACAGGTTGATCAGGCTCTGGTAGGGCACGCCGGCTTCACTGGCCATGTCCTTGAAGTAGGCCACGACATCCTCCGAAAGGCGCATGGACACGGGCTTCTTGAGTTTGGCCGCGTAGGGATTGCGGCGTGACTTCATCTTGGACAGGTCGTATTCGGTTTTCATGATGGTCACTGCTGGTAGTGGGCGCTTTCCCGCTTCGTGGCCTTTCGGGCGGAAATGATGCGAATGATGTCGCCTCCCTGACGTTCGCAATGGCAGACGAGAAGCAGGTTGGCAGCGCTGCTCAAACCCAGCATCAGGAAGCGATCCTCTTCCGCTGAGTGGGTCGTGTCATGGAACTGGATGGCGGATTCGTCGTAGAAGACGGTTCTGGCTTCCTCGAAGGAAACACCGTGTTTGCGCAGGTTGGAGGCCGCTTTCGCCGAGTCCCACTCAAACTTGATCATCAATACATTGTATGGATGATTCTTTCCATCGCAAGTGGTTTGAAGCTCACACCAGCCCGGTCGCGTAGAACAGCGCGATCACCACGAACACCGCCAGCGTCTTGATGATGGTGATGGCGAAGATGTCCTTGTAGGCCTGCCGGTGGGTGAGGCCGGTGACGGCGAGCAGTGTAATGACGGCACCGTTGTGCGGCAGCGTGTCCATGCCGCCGGAGGCCATCGAAGCCACGCGGTGCAGCACTTCCATCGGGATCTGCGCGGCGTTGGCGTTGGCGTTGGCGATGAAGGTATCGGCCATCGCCGCCAGTGCGATGCTCATGCCGCCTGACGCCGAGCCGGTGACGCCGGCCAGTACGGTGACGGTGATCGCTTCGTTGACCAGCGGGTTCGGAATGGCAGACAGCGCATTGGCGACGACGAGAAAGCCGGGCAGGGCGGCGATCACCGCGCCGAAGCCGTATTCGGATGCCGTGTTCATGCCGGCCAGCAGCGCGCCGCCAACCGCCGTTCGGCTGCCTTCGGCAAAGCCCTGGAACACCGGCTTCCAGGCAAAGATCAGCACGCTGATGATGCCCACGAGCAGCGCGCCTTCCACCGCCCAGATCGCGGCGATCTTGGCGGTATGTTGCACCACTTCCGGCGCATTGCCGATCACCGCAGGGTCAAAGCTGACGCTGTCGCCGTACCACTGCGGAATCCAGTTGGTGAACAGCTTGTTGCTGACGCCGACCAGCACCAGCGGCAGGACTGCCAACAGCGGATTGGCCAGCTTCTCGCCGGAAAACGGTGCGGGTTCGTTGATCAGCGTGTCTGCATCGCCATAGCCCTCGCCAGCTATTTGCGCCGCGCGGCGACGGCGGTCGAGGTAGATCAGGCCGACAATCAGGATGAACACGCCACCCAGGGTGCCCAGCCAGGGTGCCGCCCAGGCATTGGTGCCGAAGAAGCTGGCGGGAATGATGTTCTGGATCTGCGGTGTGCCCGGCAGCGAATCCATGGTGAAGGTGAAGGCGCCGAGCGCAATGGTGCCGGGGATCAGGCGCTTGGGGATGTTCGACTGGCGGAACAGTTCGGCCGCGAACGGATAGACCGCGAACACCACCACGAACAGCGACACGCCGCCGTAGGTCAGCAGCGCGCAGACGATAACGATGGACAGCATCGCGCGGCTGGCGCCGACCAGTTTGATGGTGCCGGCGACGATGGCCTTGGAAAACCCGGACAGCTCGATGATCTTGCCGAAGATCGCGCCGAGCAGGAACACCGGGAAATACAGCTTCAGAAAGCCGACCAGCTTTTCCATGAACAGGCCGGTGAACATGGGCGCGACCATCGATGGGTCGGTCAGTAGCACCGCACCCAGCGCCGCCACCGGCGCAAAAAGGATGACGCTGTAGCCGCGATAGGCGACAAACATCAGAAAGCAGAGCGCGGACAGCACCACCAGGAAGCTCATGTCGGACACCATTGAAGTCAGGTGCGCACAGTGTGGTGACACGCGCCGGCGCGGCCCACTGTACCAAGGTACAAGTGCCGTATGCGGTCGCTGGCTCTAGTCTGCGCAGCGTGGGAAGCCCCGCCCATCCCTGTCTGCCAAAACAATCCAAGGATCGACTCATGAAACGCAGCCACCTTAGCCTCGCCATCGCCTTCGGACTGGCCGTCGGCATCGCCCATGTCGCGCCGGTGCAGGCGCAGGACACCAGCAGCGATGCTGCCGCTGCGGCGGAGAAGAAGAAGGCCGAGGAGAAGGGAGTGACGGCCCTTGGCGCTGTCAGCGTCACAGCCCGCAAGCGTGAAGAAACGCTTCAGGAAGTGCCTATCGCGGTCAGCGCGTTCACCCCTTATGAACTGGAGCGCCTGAACATCAACGACATCGGTGATCTGGATGCCCAGGTGCCGAACCTGACCATCTATGCCGCGCGTGGCTCCAACACCACGGTCACCGCCTACATTCGCGGCATCGGTCAGGCCGATCCGCTGTGGGGTGTCGACCCGGGCGTCGGCATCTATCTGGACGACGTCTACATCGCTCGCCCGCAGGGCGCGCTGCTTGACGTGTTCGATGTGGGTCGGATCGAAGTGCTGCGCGGACCGCAGGGCACGCTCTACGGCAAGAACACCATCGGCGGTGCGGTGAAGTATGTTTCACGCGATCTGCCGCGCGAGCTGGAGGGCAGCGCGTCGGTGACCATTGGCAACTACAACCAGCGTGACTTCAAGGGTTCGATTGGCGGTGCGTTGAACGACACGGTGCTGTTCCGCGCAGCAGTAGCCAGCATGAATCGCGATGGTTTCGGCGAAAACACCGTCACCGGCGAGGACGTATCCGACAAGGACACGCAGGCCGCGCGCCTGCAGGTCGGCATCTTTCCAGGCGACAACTTCAGCCTCCGCTTCAGCGTGGATGGTTTGAGTGATGACTCCGGCGTTCGTGGCGCGAAGATGCTGGGCCCGAACTATGCGGCTCCCGGCGTCGAGCCGCTGGACGACCGTTACGATGTCCGCAATGGCATGCCGAATGTGAACTACACAGACATGCAGGGCGCATCGATGACTGCGGAGTGGTTCCTCAATGACATGTGGAGCTTCAAGGCCGTGTCCGCATGGCGCGAGTCCGACACCGAGACCAACATCGACTTCGATACGCTGCCGAATCCGATCGCCGACGTGAAGGCCTTCTACAACGACAAGCAGCTGTCGCAGGAATTCCAGTTCAACTACGACAACGCCGAGGACAGTCGCGGCGTAGTGGGCCTGTACTGGTTTGATGGTGAGGCTGGCGGACAGGTGCTGAACAACTTTTTTGACCTGTTGTTCGGCGACACCCAGGGCAAGGTGGACACCAAGAGCATTGCCGCCTATGGCGACTGGACCTGGGACATCAATGATCGCTTCAGCATTTCGGCCGGCGCGCGCTGGACGCGCGAGAAGAAGTCAGCCGACGTGCTCAATCGCGGCTATTCCGATGGCACCTACTCCACGCCGATCTCGGTCGCTGCAGACTTCGACGATTCCATCACCTTCACCAATCTGTCGCCGCGGCTGTCCATGGACTACCACGTCAGCGACAACGTGATGATGTATGGCTCGCTCTCGCGCGGCTTCAAGTCGGGTGGCTTCAATATCCGCGCCCAGTCGGTAGCCGTGCCGCGTTCCAAGGAGCCATTCGAGGATGAGCAGGTCGACAGCCTGGAGATCGGCAGCAAGATGACCTTTCTCGACGAGCGCCTGTTCCTTAACGCGGCGGTGTTCTATAACCAGTACAAGGACATCCAGCTATCGGTGTTCACCGCCTACGACGGCGACGGCGATGGCATTGACGATTCGTTCTTCGGCGACTTCACCAACGCGGGCAAAGGCACGGCCAAGGGGCTGGAGCTGGAATGGCAGTTCCGTCCGACCGAGAACTGGCTCATCAATGGCAACGCGGCCTGGCTGGATACTGGCTACGACGAGTTCATCAGCGGTGGCGTGAACGTGGCCGATGCGCAACGCTTCACCAATGCGCCCGATTTTTCCGGTGCACTGAATGTGGAGTACCGGATGCCGACCGGCAATGGCGGCGAGTTCTCCGCGCGGGTGGGTTACAGCTACCAGAGCGAGGTGTACCCGACAACCGACCTCAGCGAGGCGATCATGCAGCCTGGCTATGGCCTGGTTAACGCCAGCGTCATCTGGCGCACCAACGACAGCTGGAGCTTCGCCCTGCAGGGCACCAATCTGGCGGACAAGGAGTATCGCACCACCGGTTACAACATCCCGGTGCTGGGTATCCTGACCGGCTTCTATGGCGCACCCCGGCAGTACACGTTGACCGCGCGCTACGACTTCTGAGCCGTCGCCGATCAAGGAATAACAAGACCATGTTGTGTTCCCCCTCTCGGGCTGCCTCGGCGGCCCGCTTCTTTTCCGGTTTCGAGACCGGCGGGGTAGTGCGGATCCTGTCGGGAGCCGTCGCATCGGTGCTGTTGCTCGGCACCGTGGGCTGCAGCGAAGGCAACGCGGCGCTGCCATTGGACAGGCTGAACCTGGATCCGGATCGCGTGGCGGTTGCCGGACTTTCATCCGGTGCCTACATGGCGACACAGGCGCATGTCGCTTTCTCCGATCATCTTCGTGGCGCGGCGCTGCTCGCAGGGGGACCGTATGGCTGCGCGGGTGGAGACCTTGGCACCGCGCTGGGACCTTGCATGAAGGCGGCACCTGTCGCTCCCGACGTGCAGGCGCTGGTCGGTCGCGTGCGTGACCGGGCTGCGGCGGGGGAGATTGCGCCGCTGTCCGGATTGCAGGGCGACCACGTGTGGGTCTGGCACGGTGAGAAGGATGCTGTCGTCGCCGAAGCGGTGAGTCACGCCAGCGTCGAACTCTATCGCGAACTGGGTGTTGATGATGTTACCTGGCATGGCGACCTCGACGCCGGTCATGGTTTCCCGGTCACTGCACCCGCGGGCAGCTGCGAAACGCCGGAGAAGCCTTTCCTTGCAGGCTGTGGATTTGATGCGGCCGGAGCGATGGTGAAGGCCCTGTATGGCGACCAGCCAATCGATGATCCACCCGTGTCGTCAGGCGAGCTTCGCCGCTTTGATCAGACAGCGCTGGTGGACCCGGATGACGCCTCGCCGCAGTTGGCCAGCGAGGGATTCCTGTACGTGCCGAAGGTCTGCGCTGATGGTGAGAGCTGCGGTTTGCTGATCACCTTCCATGGCTGTGAGCAGAACGCCGACAACGTCGGTGATGCGTTCGTTGCGGGAAGCGGCATCAACCACTGGGCGGACCGCTACCGGCTGGTGGTGCTGTATCCTCAGACCAGGGCGAGTCTGGCGCCGCTGAATCCGAAGGCATGCTGGGACTGGTGGGGATACACGGGTGCCAACTACGACACGCGCGATGGCGCGCAGCTGAAATGGCTGAATGCGGCTACCAGCGTGCTTGGCGCACCGCTGCGGTAGTCCCGACACCAAGACTCATCAGCGTTCGAGCGGCGTCGTGCTGACCGACGCGCTGGTCATTGGTGCAGCGCTGGTCTGGCTGGGCCTGCTGTTCGGCGCCGCGCTGTGGGCAGAACGCCGTCCGGGGCTGCTATCCCGGCAGTGGCCCTATGTCTATTCACTGTCGCTGGCGGTGTACTGCACCTCGTGGACGTTCTACGGCACAGTGACGCAGGCGCAGCGTTCCGGCTGGCCGGTGCCGCCGACCTTTGTCGGCACCATCCTGCTCTACGTGCTGGCCTTTGGATTCCTGCAACGCCTGAACCGCCTGGCGCGCGAGCAGCATGCCACCTCGCTGGCCGACCTGATCGCCACGCGGCTGGGCCGAAGTCCCGCACTGGCGGCAACAGTCACCGCCGTCGCCGTGTTCGGCATGGTTCCCTACATCGCGCTGCAGCTGAAGGCAGTGGCGATGAGCTACGGACTGCTGACCCGCGCGCCGACGCTGGATCGCGGTCCGTGGCAGGACAGCGCGCTCTACGTTGCGTTGGCCATGGCGCTGTTCGCGATGCTGTTCGGCACCCGTCGCGCCAGCGCCGCCGAACACAATCGCGGCCTGGTGCTCGCCATGGGCGTGGAATCACTGCTCAAGCTCGGCGCGATGCTGGCGCTAGGACTGTTCGTCTGGCTGGGACTGGACTTACCCACACCGGACACATCTCTGCGTCCGGTCGATGGCGCTGCCGGCTTCCCGACACTGGTGCTGCTCGGCGCACTGGCCATGTTCACGCTGCCGCATCAGTTCCACGTTGGTGTGGTCGAATGCCGCGACAACGCGCACCTGAAGACCGCGCGCTGGCTGTTCCCGCTGTACATGCTGCTGATCGCGCTGCCGATCCTGCCGCTGGCCAATGCCGGCGACGCACGACTGGCGGCGCTGGGTGTGCCATCCGATCTCTACGTGCTGGCGCTGCCGCTATCGGAAGGCCAGTCCGAGCTGGCCTTGCTCGCGTTCCTCGGTGGCCTGAGCGCGGCGACCGGCATGGTGATCATCGCCACGCTGGCGTTGAGCGTGATGATCGGCAACCACTGGCTGACGCCCCTGCTGGTGCGCGGTCGCTGGTTGCAGCGCGACGGTGATCTTCGCGGCGCGGTGCTCACGCAACGTCGGGTCGGCATCTTCGCCGTGGTGCTGCTGGCCTGGTTGTACAGCCGAGCGATTGTCGGCAACGAAGCCCTTGCAGACATCGGCGCGCTGTCGTTCTCGGGATTGGCAACACTGGCTCCTGCGTTGCTGTTCGCGGTGTGGCGACCGCGTACGCCGTCGACTGCCGTGCTCGTCGGGTTGTTGACGGCGGTGCTGGTCTGGGCGTGGGTCCTGCCGATTCCGGTCCTGATCGAAGCGTTCGGCGCTGATCCCGGCTGGCTTGACCATGGCTTTTTCGGGCTGCGCTGGCTGGCACCCGACGCCCTCTTCGGATTGGATGGCTGGAGCCGCATCACCCGTGCCGTGCTGTTGAGTCTTCTCGCTGGAACCGGGGTGACGGTGTTGTTGGCGGCACGCCTTGGCGCGTCGCCGGATGCCTTGCCGCAGGGCGATCTTGATCGACGTGCGCTGGTCGAGGCTGCCGAACGTTTCCTCAGTCGTGAACGCATCAATCAGCTGCTGCGCAATGCGCCGCGTTCCGGCGCGGTTCCCGGTGCGCTGGTGCAGAAGGTGGAGCGTGAGCTGTCTGCCGTGCTCGGTGCCGGTTCTGCACGTTTTCTGCTGGAAGCCGCACGTCGCCGCGTTGCCGGTGATTTCGATGCGGTTGCCGAACTGGTCGACGAGGCCTCGCAGGCGTTGCGCTTCAACCAGCGCGTGCTGGAAGCGGCCTTGGAGAACATGACGCAGGGCATCAGCGTGGTCGATGCGGAACTGAAGCTCGTTGCCTGGAATCGCCGCTATGCCGAACTGTTCGGCTATCCCACAAGGCTGCTGGGCATCGGCACGCCGGTCGCAGAGCTGGTGCGTTTCAACATCGAACGTGGTCTTGGCGGCGACGGCGAAGCGGAGGCTGAAGTCGGCAAGCGCATCGAGCACATGCGTGCCGGTACGCCTTACGTTGCCGAACGGCGTATCGCCGACAGCGTCATCGAGATTCGCGGCAATCCGATGCCGGGTGGTGGCTTCGTGGCGACCTTCACCGACGTCACCGATTTCCGCCGCAGCGAACGCGAACTGAAACAGATTGCCGAAACCCTGGAGCAGCGTGTCATCGCGCGCACTTCGGAGCTGGCCGGTGCCAAGGCCGAAGCCGAGCGCGCCAACCGCGCCAAGACACGATTCCTCGCCGCGGTCAGTCATGACCTCGCACAGCCGCTGAACGCCGCGCACCTGTTCACCCACGCGATGGCGCAAAAGGTCGAAGGCAGCCCGCTGCAAGCTGCCGTCGGCAACATCGATGGCGCGCTGTCGTCTGCAGAGGACCTGCTTGCCGGCCTGCTGGATATCTCGCGGCTCGATGCCGGCGGCCTGTCACCCAAGGTGCAGGACTTCGCGCTGGACGACCTGCTGCAGAACCTCGCCGCCGAGTTCCGCGTCGTCGCCGAAGCCAAGGGACTGGAGCTGCGCTGCGTATCCACCCGTGCCTGGGTGCGCAGCGATCCGCAGCTGCTGCGACGCGTGCTGCAGAACTTCCTCGCCAATGCGGTGCGCTACACCGAAGGCGGCCGTATTCTGCTCGGCCTGCGTCGTCAGCCGGAAGCGTTGTCGATCCAGGTGCTGGACACGGGCCCGGGCATTGCCGAATCCGACCAGCGGGTGATCTTCGAGGAGTTCCGGCGGCTGGATCGAGGCGGTCAGGGGCTTGGGCTCGGACTTTCCATCGCCGAACGCATTGCGCGCCTGCTCGACCATCCGCTTGGCCTGCATTCAGTGGTCGGCAAGGGCACGGTCTTCAGCATCGAGGTGCCACTGGCACCGCAGGGTGAGTCCAGAGACAACGTGGCTGATAGCGAACCTGCAGCGCCAACCAGCCGCGTACTGGTGCTGGACAACGAACCCGACGTGCTTAGAGCGATGCAGGCACTGCTCAGCGGCTGGCAGATTGATGTGCGGCTGGCCTCACGCGTGGCCGAGGCCCAGCAGGCCGTCAATGAACAGCGGCCTGACCTGCTGCTGCTCGACTATCGCCTGGACGGCGGCGAAAGTGGCCTCGACCTGCGTGATCGCCTGCGCGAGGCCGGTATCGACATTCCATGGATACTGGTCACCGCCGATCACGGCGAGGACGTCCGTCGCGCGGTTGCCGAACGCGGCGGCATGATTCTGCACAAGCCGCTCAAACCACTCGCGCTCAAATCCGCGATGGCACGGCTGCTTGCGCAGCGTTGAGGCATATCCGATCTCGGTTCCGTGGTTTCCGCGAATCGGTGTTCGTCGCCGGGAAGTGCCCGTCGGCGATCAGCAGGCGACCGAGCAGATTTACCGGCGAGTGTTGCGCCGTGAATTGCGCGCCTGACTTGCCCAGTCGGATTGATGCCAACGGCGAAGCGAAATCGCCGACCTGCGGCAAATCACTGGCTGACTGGTCGCGGTCGACGATTCTTGGGCAACAGTGTTTTCACCATGGTAGCTTTACCCTTGATCGACACACCGGGTTGATGTCAGTGCGCATGGGGCCCGGCCGGCTGTCGATATTGGCGAAAGAAGGTTGCAGGGGAACCAAGCCTCATGTTGACCGGTAAGGTGGATGATTGGATGGCGTGCCGTTCCGCACGATTGTGCAGATCGCTGCTGACTGTGCTGGTCATTTGCAGCGTGCTGGCAACGCCGGCCCAAGGCGCAATTTGTCGGATTACGCCGTTTGGCACCGCCGGGGGCGACGGCAGCGACTGGTCGGCGCAGGCGCTGAACCTGCAAAGTGCGCTTGCCAGTCCCGCCTGTGACGTTATCTGGGTGGCAGCCGGCGTCTACAAGCCGGTCGCGCCGGCCAGTCCGCCGGCGGTCACCACAGCAGAGCGCGAAGCCCGCTTCACCATTGATCGCAAGCTGTCGCTGTATGGTGGCTTTGACGGATCCGAGACCGTGTTTGAACAGCGCGATCCGGCCATCAATCGAACCGTGCTGTCCGGTGATATCGACGGCAACGATACGGTCGATGCCGACGGCGTCACGGCGAGCGCGGCGGACATTGTCGGCGCCAACAGCCTGCATGTGCTGTGGGTCGATGGCGAAACGCTGAACGGCGCGATTACTCAGAGCACGCGCATCGACGGGCTGGTGATCACCGGTGGTTTGGCTGACAGCACTGATCCCTGGCAACCCGATGGGCGCGGTGGTGGCCTTTACTGCAACGGCGAAGGCGGCGAATGCAGTCCTGCGCTCAGCAATCTCGATTTCATCGGCAATCACGCGGTTTACTCCGGCGGCGCGTTGTACAACCGCGGCGTCAATGGCGCCAGCAGCCCTCTGCTGGATCGCGTGCGTTTCATCGCGAATACGGCTGGACAGATCGGCGGCGCGATGCATAACCACGCCCAGGACGGTAGCAGCAGCCCGCAGCTGGTCGATGTCAGCTTCACCGGCAACCAGGCCGATGCCAGCGGCGGTGCGATCTACAGCCTCGGCATGTACGGCAGCAGCAGTCCGCTGCTCGATGGCGCAACCTTCGACGCCAACAGCGCCACGGAAGAGGGCGGCGCAATCACCAGCCACGGTCTGGCCGGCAGCAGCGAGCCACAGCTGACCAACGTGACCTTCCACGCCAATGCCGCCAACGACGGCGGTGCGCTGTTCAATCACGCGCGTGGCGGCGGTGCCAGCAGTCCGCAGCTGCGCAACGTCACGTTCAACGCCAACACGGCGGACAACGACGGTGGCGCGATCTACAGCGAAGCCATCAGTGGCGGTGCCAGCGCGCCGTCGCTGGCCAACGTGATTCTCTGGGGTGACAGCGCCGTCAACCTTGATGCCGAAGTCGCCAGCAACAGCGCAACGCCAACGATCAGCGACAGCATCGTCGCCGGCGGATGCCCTGTCGGCAGCGACTGCAGCGGCGGTGGCATCATCGACGCCGATCCGCTGCTAGGCGCCTTGCAGGACAACGGCGGCTTCACGTTGACGATGCAGCCGGCGGTAGGCAGTCCTGCGCTGGATGCCGGAAACAGCAGCGAATGCGCCAGTGACGATCAGCGCGATCTGCTGCGGCCACAGGGTGCTGGATGTGATCTGGGCGCGGTGGAGCGGCTGGTACCGGTCACCGTCAGCGTCACGGTCAGCGGCACCGGGAGCGTCAGCGCCGAGACTCCGCCAGCACCGCTATCCGGCGCCATCAACGCCTGCAGCGCCGGCAATGCCACGCAATGCAGTGCTGACTATCCGGGCGTCAGCGAGATTGCGCTGCTGCTCACACCGGAACCGGGCTGGTTCATTGGCACGGTCAACGGCTGCGGTGGTTCGTTGGCGGGCAGCGTCTACACCACCGCGCCGCTCTCCGGCAGCTGCACGCTGAACGTCAGCTTCGTGCTGCCGCCGGAGATTTTTGCCGATGGCTTCGAGTCGCCATGACGGCCATCCGCACGCAGCAGATTGCCGACGGCGCACGCATCGCATGAAATCGTATTGTCTGGTGGTATTGCTGTTGGCCGGCCACCTCTTGGCGCTGCCGGTGCAGGCGTACAGCTGGAGCAATTGCACGCCAGCCGGTAGCACTTGGCTCACCTCATTCGGCATTCTTCCGGTGCCAATTGAATTCGGGCAAGCGGTTTCGGTGGTGGGTCAGTTTGACCTGGCCAGGGATGTGACCGTCGCCCAGGACATGTTGATCCGGATCGAACACCGGGTCGATGGGCGACTGCTGCCCTGCCTGGGTCCGCTGGTGGGCAGTTGTACTTATGACAATGTCTGCGCATTGCTGAATGAACACCCCGTCAGCACCTGCGCCACACAACCCTTTGTGCCTTGCCAGTGCCCGTATCGATCAGGGACTTATGCGATTCCCGCGCCGGGTTCAACGTTGACGCTACCGGTACAGGGCGAGCGCTTCCTCGGTCAGAACCAATACCTGGTCAAGGCGTTTGACGGCAATGGCGTATTGGACGCCTGCATCGAGGCAGCATTCGAGGTCTACCGTTGCGAGGAACCCGCCTGTGTTGCCGATGAGCCCTGTGAGCCGAAGTATTGCCTCCGCTAGCTGCAGGTTGTCTGTTACGACTACAGACTTTCTCGGGTGTCAGATCTCCGCCGTTCGCCCTGCGCCTTGCGGTGGGCTTCGAGACGCCATGAAATGCACTCAATTGACATTGGCACCCGCTGGAGTCGCCAGCTGATGTACATGCTGCACCGCATGATGAATTGCCTTGTGACTGCAGGCCTTGTTCTGGCTTTCCTGGCGACACCGCCGGCTCATGGGTTCGGCTGGGCCAATTGCGGCGGGCCGGATGCCTCGATCAGCGTTTCGAGCCTGAACTTGGCGCCGGAGACATGGGTAGCTGGCGGCGAGGCCAGTGTGACGATCAAAGTGGAGTCAAGGCACTTCAATGTTTCTTCCGCGGATGTCTATCGGGTCCGCGTAGTGCATCGGGTCAATGGCCGTCTGCTGCCCTGTCTGGACGCGCTGACGGGGAGCTGCGAGTACAACCTCTGCCAGACTCTGGAGCAGCACTTTGGCGAGATCTGGGGCATTGCCGACCCGGTGGACTGCCCCGTTACAAACTCGAACTGCAAATGTCCATTTGCGCCCGGGACCTACTCCATCAACCCACCGGGCATGACGTTTGCGGTACCTGATCGTCTGGAACGATTCCGCGGGCACAATGATGTGCGCATCACCGCCACGCATGAGAGCCTGGGTGTTGAGCGGTTCTGTCTCGACCTGTCCTTCGACATTCTGCCCTGACAGTGGCCAGTACCATCGTCAGCCATTCCGTTGCCGCGAGCCCCGTCCATCCAGCCGGAAATCGTCTTTGACGCTTGTGGTCGCACTCTTCCGGCATCGAGCGCCGGCCTCCCAGGATTGCGAGGAAGACGTTCCGCGTGGGGATGCGGGTTTGCTGGTGCGAGACAACTTTCGCTGTCTCAGCGGTGGAATTCGCCGGCACGTTCCGGCTGGTACACCACTTCCTCGACGCGGACGTTCAGCACGCCGCCGCCCGGCTTGGGCCACTCGATGGTGGCGCCCACGGAAAGACCCAGCAGCGCGCTGCCGACCGGCGCGAGAATCGATATCCGGTCGCTGCTGCCGTCCATGTCCTTGGGGTACACCAGTGTCAGCGTGAAGTCATCGGCCGATGATTCCACGCTGAAGCGAACCCGCGAGTTCATGGTGATCACCGTGGGCGGCATTTCCTTTGGCGCCACGATATCGGCGCGGTCGAGTTCGGCCATCAGGTCCGACTTGCCCGGGAATGCACCCTGCGGAAGCGAGTCGAGCAGGGTCTCCAGACGCTCGGCGTCCAGCGAGGAGATGGTGATTTTCGGCTTGCTGTTCATGTTCGGATCATCTCAAGAAAAATGGTTCGCCTCGGTGCGCCTGGCGCCGGGCGAGACGGGTGCTGCAAAGGTTGCGTCGGTTCGCGACAGGCGGAGGCGGGCTACGGAATTACCGCCGTTTCGGCTGCCGTTCGGAGCAGCTCCCGCCCTGCGCAGCGGACACGCGCGAAACGACTTTTTTCAGCGGTGGATCGCCAGCCGGGAGCCGGCGGCGTCGTGATGCTGCGTAGGCTAGTCCAAGTTGCCGCTACTTGCGAGCTTCCGGGTGCAGGATGCGGCCTTCCTGCCGGCTTTCAAGGGCTGGCATGCAGCCGTCGTGCAGCCAGCACCATCGGGTCGCCGGTTGCCGGCCGGATCAGCGCAGGATCCTTTCCATCGCCTTGCCCTTGGCGAGTTCGTCGCCCATAGCGGATCTTCTGCATCAGCGGGTCGTCCACGTCTTCGACGCGGATGCCGCAAACCACGCCACGGATCAGCTCGCTGCGCGGGTTCATCGACGCCTGCGCGAAGAAGGTTCCGAAGTCGTTGTCGGCGTCGATCTGCTGCTGCAGCTGCCCCTGGCTGTAGCCGGTCAGCCAGCGGATGACCTCATCCACTTCGTCCTTCGTGCGGTTCTTGCGCTCCGCCTTCTGAACGTACATCGGGTAGACCTTCGCGAACGGGGTTTTGAAGATGCGGTGTTGGGTCATGACTTGGACTTCATTGACTTGATCGCAGGCTGTACTTCTTGCGGTGAACTGTTTATTTGTGATCGGCGACGACCGAATCGATGGCATCCAGGTGTGTATGCCACCAATCAATCGCCATGCCTAGAACATCACGACAGTCTTCTCCGGCGAAGTGCCCAGAAACCAATGGACAGAACAGCTGCTGGTCGAGTATCTCGGTATGCCCGACAGGCACAATCAACACTTCAGTCGGGCCTGAAAGAAACCCAAATTCATATTCCTTCAGCACTGAATTGCGTTCGTCAAGGATGAAGTCGAAGAACACTCGGTGAAGCTTCCGCTCAGCCTTGCAGCCCGAATAGGCTATTGAAATAGCTCTACGCAATTCTGCTGAGCGAGATGAATCCACCTTGTTCAGGACATGGCCAACGGCACGAGCCAGTGCAACACCAGCCACCCAAAGCACACGAAATTGCTCTGGACGTTCTTCAACCTCAAGAAGCGCATGTGCGCACTCGAGATCACGAAGTACTTTTCTTGCAACCAAGGTCATGATTACGCACTGTTTCGGAGTAGTGGTTGGCACTCATCACACGAATTGAGACAGCGCTGAAATAGCTATTCGGCGTCATTCCTGCGAAAGCAGGAATCCATTGAAAACAACAACATGGATCCCAGCTTTCGCTGGGATGACGACATATTCGACGTCGCCTTGAGTGTGAGCTCGAGGGATATCACGCCGCTGGTTTGACGCTGAGTTGCAAGCCCAGCGCTTTAGCAACTTTTAGCACGGTACCAAGCTGCGGGTTGCCGTCGGCGGATAGCGCCTTGTACAGGCTTTCGCGGCCGAGGCCGGTTTCGCGGGCGAGGGCGGTCATGCCTTTGGCGCGGGCGATATCGCCGAGCGCCTGTGCGACGAATGCCGCGTCGCCGTCGCTTTCGATGATCGAGGCTTCGAGGTAGGCCGCCATTTCCGCCGGGCTTCGGAGGTGCTGTGCGACGTCGTAGTCGTGCAGTTTGGTTGCCATGTCAGTCCTCCAGTTCCTGCGCCAACGTGTAGGCCAGTTGCACGTCCCGGCGTTAGCTGGCCTTGTCGCCACCGCAGAGCAGAATGATCAGCACGTCGCCTCGGCGCGTGTAGTAGACGCGATAGCCCGGGCCGACATCGATCTTCAGTTCGGAAAGGCTGAAACGAAGGTCGCGATGGGTTCCCGGATTGCCGCCGCTCAACCGTTGGATTAGCGCCTGGATGCGGGCGCGGCCTTGGATGTCACGGAGTCGGTCAAGCCAGTTGGTGAACTGAGCAGTGGCCTTGATCCGGATCACGGCAGCATCGTATCCCAAAGGATACGAAATGCCGATTCATCCTACTTCCTGTTGTTCAGTTTCGACGCTCTGGGCGGGATCGGTCAGCGTGAGCGTGCTGAGCAGGACGCCGGCCTGGG
>JAGRJX010000023.1 GCA_020442545.1 Lysobacterales bacterium | reverse complement strand
GTCAGTCGAGAGTACGACTGTGGGGATGCTGCGGGGAGTACCTGGCTGCGGGCCGACCCGGCGTTGATGCAGGCCGACATGACCACCGGGCGACTGATGGCGCACGGCAATCTGGAGCTGACGGCAGTGGATGTCGAATCACTGCTGCGTCCGCTGAAGCCACTGTTTGGTGATGAGGGTTTTCCGATTTCGCCGGGAACGCGCTCGCCAGAGGCCGGCAATCGGTGGTATCTGCAGCTGCCGTTCGAGGCCGAGCTCCCCGATTTCGTGTCGCCCGGGCAAGCGCTGGGAGCCGACCTGGGTGACTGTCTGCCGGCTGGCGACAGCGGGCGTCGCTGGCGCCGCCTGTTCAGCGAGGCGCAGATCGTTCTGCACAACCACGAGCTGAACGCACGCCGTCGCGAGGCCGGTTTGTCGCCGGTCAATGGTCTGTGGTTCTGGGGTGGCGGGCACCTTCCCGACAACGTCACGTTCGCGCAAGCAAACGTCGTCAGCACCGACCTTCCGCTGCAGATGCTGCTGGCCTTGTCCGCGCAATCCGGGCGATCCATCGAGGACTTCGAGGCGGCCATCGTCGCCGGCCCGATCAGCGGCGACTGGCTGCTCGACCTGCGCCAGCGGCGCGACGCCGCAAAGGTGGTCGAGGCCGCGCTTGACGTGGTTTGCCGACATCTTGCGGATGGTGCGGTCTGCTTCGACTTTGCAGACGGCCATGTCGTCAACTGGCGACGCGTCCATCGCTGGCGCTTCTGGCGACGCGGGTGACGGCGATCCGCATCGAGCGTCGCCCAGCCCCGACCTTGCTGACTGACGCGGATTGGCCCGGGCTGCACCCGGTACTTCGTCGCGTGTACGCCGCGCGCGGGGTTGGTTCCGCCAGGGAGGTTGCGCCCGGTCTGGCGGCAATGGAGCGCCCGGATTCCCTGGGCGGCCTTGACGCTGCCTGCCGGCTGCTGACCGAAGCCATTGATCGACAGCAGCGCATTCTGGTGATTGGCGATTTCGATTGTGACGGTGCCACTGGCGCTGCACTGGCGGTGCGTGGGCTGCGCCTGCTTGGTGCGACGAAGGTGACGTTTGATGTGCCGCACCGCATGCAGCACGGCTACGGTTTGTCGGAGGCGCTGGTCGCCGACCTGCCGCGACCGCTGCCCGACTTGCTGATCACCGTGGATAGCGGCATTGCCTGTGTGGATGGCGTGGCGGCGGCGAGAGCCGAAGGCTGTCGCGTGATCGTGACCGACCATCACCTGCAGGGCGAGCAACTGCCGGCGGCGAATGCCATCGTCAATCCCAACGTCGAGGGCGACGCCTTCCCGAGCAAGGCGCTGGCCGGCGTCGGCGTGATGTTCTACCTGCTGATCGCGCTCCGTGCCCATCTACGCTCGGCTGATCGATTCGCGAATGCAGTCGAGCCGGATCTGTCGTCGCTGCTGGATCTGGTCGCCGTCGGCACGGTTGCCGACATGGTGGCGCTGGATCGCAACAACCGCACGCTGGTTGCCGCCGGACTGCGACGTATCCGTGCCGGTCATTGCCAGCCGGGCATCGCTGCGCTGGCGCAGGTGGCCGGCAAACCGCTTGAAGACCTGTCTGCCCCTGACATCGGCTTCACCATCGGCCCGCGCATCAATGCGGCGGGCAGGCTGGAAGACATGCGCGTGGGCATCGCCTGCCTGCTGTCCGATGATCCGGCCGAAGCACTGGAACTGGCGACCATACTCAACGACATCAACCGCGAACGCCGTCAGGTGCAGCAGCAGATGCTGGATCAGGCCGAGCAGTCCCTGGACAACTTCGATGACGCGGCCCCGGCTTCTGCCGCCGTGGTCGTGCATGATGAAGGCTGGCATCCCGGCGTGGTCGGGCTGGTCGCATCGCGGCTGAAAGATCGCCTGCATCGCCCGACGATTGCGCTGGCACCGGCAGACCCGGAACAGCCCGACGGCGAATGGCGGGGCTCGGCGCGTTCGATTGCCGGCTTCCACCTGCGCGATGCACTTGCCGAAGTGGATCGCCGGCAGCCGGGCCTGATGCTCCGTTTTGGTGGCCACGCCATGGCTGCAGGGCTCAGCATCGAAGCGGCGAATATTCCGCGATTGGAGAGCGCGCTGGCTGAGGTTGCCGGGGACTGGCTGACCGCGGAACAACTCGCACAGTGCCGGTTCAGCGATGGGCCGCTTGCAGGCGCCGACTTCAGCCGTGAGCTTGCCGAACAGTTGCGCGACGGCGGCCCGTGGGGGCAGGCGTTCCCCGAGCCGGCATTCGACAATCGATTCGCGGTCACGTCCTGGCGTGTGGTCGGCGAACGCCATCTGAAGCTTTCGCTGCAAGGCCTGGACGAAGCTGACGGCGCTCGGGTTGACGCCATTGCCTTCGGTGCATGGCCCGGTGAGCCGCCGCCAGCGCGCGTCCATCTGCTGTATCAGCTCACCACAGACGACTATCGTGACCGTCACGGTGTGCAGTTGATTGTTCGTCACATGAGCTCTGCGGACTGACCGCCGACGCCCGCATTTGCTAACATCGCGCCCCTTTGGCGGAGCATTCTGCTCGCCGACCAACAGCATCCGAGTTCACCTGATCGAGAGCAGGACATGATCGAGAGCAATACGATCCAGGCGCAGATTGCGGACCTTCAGGGCCGCGTCACCGCGCTTAGGGGGTATCTTTGACTACGACGCCAAGCGTGAGCGTCTGGAAGAAGTCAACCGGGAAATGGAAGACCCCGGCATCTGGGAAGACCCGAAGCGTGCCCAGGACCTGGGCCGCGAACGTTCCTTCCTGCACACCATCGTCAGCGAACTGAGCGGACTTGGCGAAGGGCTCATCGGCGCCGCCGAACTGCTGGAAATGGCGGTGGAAGAGGGTGACGAGGACACCGTCGCCGCGATCGAGAGTGACGTCGACGGCTACAGCAAGCGGCTGGAGAAACTGGAGTTCCAGCGCATGTTCTCCGGCCAGCTCGATTCCGCCAACTGTTTCGTCGACATCCAGGCCGGTGCCG
>JAGRJX010000173.1 GCA_020442545.1 Lysobacterales bacterium | reverse complement strand
CACGACATCGGCAAGAACATCGTTGCCGTGGTGCTCCGCTGCAACAACTTCGACGTGGTCGATCTCGGCGTAATGGTACCGACGCAGACCATCCTCGATACGGCCCGCAGCGAGAATGCCGACCTGATCGGCCTGTCCGGCCTGATCACGCCATCGCTGGAGGAGATGAGCCATGTCGCCCGGGAAATGCAGCGACAGGGCTTCAAGCTGCCGCTGCTGATCGGCGGCGCGACGACTTCGCGTACCCACACGGCGCTCAAGATCGCCAGCGGCTACCAGTCGCCGACAGTGTGGGTGAAGGATGCCTCGCGTGCTGTCGGCGTGGTGCAGAACCTGATGAGCAGCGAGCGCCGCGATGCCTTTGTGGCAGCCAACGAATCGGACTACGCCGACATCCGCGAGCGCCACCGGAAGCGCGGCACCGGCAAGCGACTGGTGTCGCTGGATCATGCGCGGGGCAACGCGGTGGACGGCGGATGGGATCACTACCGCCCGCCTGCCCCGCAGCAGCCGGGCATCACCGTCCTGGACGACATTCCCCTGCCCGATCTGGTCGAATTCATCGACTGGACACCGTTCTTCCAGACCTGGGAGCTGTCCGGCCGCTATCCGGCGATCCTCGAAGACGAGATCGTCGGTCAGCAGGCCAGCGAGCTGTACCGTGATGCCTTGGCCATGCTGCAACGCATCGTCGACGAGAAGTGGCTGCAGGCGAAGGCTGTGGTCGGCCTGTGGCGCGCGAATCGCGTCGGCGACGACATCGTGGTTCAACTCCCCTCTCCCACCGGGAGAGGGGCTGGGGGTGAGGGTACGGCTATAACGACAGACACCTGCACGCAGCAAAGCACTCCGACAAACGAACCCTCACCCCAACCCCTCTCCCGGAGGGAGTGGGGCTCTATAGCCACCCTGCACTGCCTGCGCCAGCAGGCCGACAAGCCGCCGGGCCGTCCCAACCTGTGTCTGGCCGACTTCATCGCCCCTGCGGACAGCGGCATCGAAGACTGGGTCGGCGGCTTCGCCGTTACCGCCGGTATCGGTATCGAACCGCATATCCAGCGCTTCGAAGCCGACCACGACGACTACAACGCGATCCTGCTCAAGTCACTCGCGGATCGACTGGCCGAGGCCGGCGCGGAATACCTGCACGCCCGCGTGCGTCGCGAATTCTGGGGCTATGCCAGCGAGGAAGACCTCGACAACGATGCGCTGATCGCGGAGAAGTACCGCGGCATCCGCCCCGCCCCGGGCTATCCGGCATGTCCGGAGCACAGCGAGAAGCGGACCCTGTTCGCCCTGCTCGATGCCGAAGCCCGGGTCGGCATCCGCCTGACCGAGAGCTTCGCCATGTATCCGGCAGCAGCCGTTTCCGGCCTGTATTTCTCGCACCCGAAAAGCCAGTACTTCGTCGTCGGCAGGGTCAGCGAGGAGCAGGTCACGGAGTACGCCAGGCGCAAGGGCGTCGACAAGGCACAGGCCGAGCGCTGGCTGGCCGCCAACCTCGACTACGACCCGGAGTAGGTGCGCTGCAGGGTTCAGTCCTCGAAGCCGTCGGCAAACAGGCCCTGCCCCGGCACCACGCTGCTACGCACGCAGTCGTAGGTTTCAGGGATTCGCGGACCGGTGTCGATGATCTCGAAGTCGGTCACTTCCACGCCAATCAACGAATGCGAATCGATGTTGAGATCAGCCCATTTGGCCGTGGTATGGACGTCACTCTGCCCGGTCAGTGCAATGTTGCCGCCATCGGCCAGCACGATGCCGTAGCGCTGCATGGTGCGCAGGATGACCTGTTCGGCAGCATTGAAGCTGGTCATGTCAAAGCTGGATTTCAGGCGCATGCGCGAACCGTAGGGAACGCTCCCGCTCGGCCCGCTGGGGCCACCGGCATGCGTCGCCGGACGGACGTACAGCGGTCCTCCGTCGGAAGCCATGCGATCATTGGGCAGGATGAAGCGGATCGCATGGCCCAGGTCACTGTCGTTTCTGGCTGATACGGCGGCCGCCACCTCGTCTGCATTGAACAGCAGCGGCGCAATCGGGAAGCCGGCGGCATCGGCGCTGGTGCAGTGATCGCCGCGACCTTCCGGCGGGTAGACGACGTTCAAGTCCCAGACTGCCAGGCACAATGTCTCGATCTCGCTGCCGTTGAAATCCGCCGCATACGCTTCGTAGAGCAGGTTGCCCTGTGCGATGAGCAGATGGCAGTCACCGCCCGAGCAGGTGAAGGCGCCTGGATTGACCTGTCCCTCAAACATCGCGCCGACCGGTACGGGCATGCTGGCCGGCAATGCGTCGCAGTCGGGCGAGTAGTAGCCGTAGCTGGGATGCTCGACGACCGGAAACACCGGCGCTCCCGACCCTGCAACTGACACATGGATGCTGAAATCGATCTGGAACCTGTTCCCGTTGCCCCAGCCACCCAGCCCCGACAGGGTGGAAAGCATGGCCGTTGAATTGGGGTGAACCGGCGCTGTGTCGACGCGCTGGTGCCAGACCGCGCCTGACGGAAAGCGCGGCGGAACGGCCGCCACGGCAGCGAAGGCGAACAATCCCGACAGGCAGGCGAAGGCCCTGCACAGCCCGGCGTTCAAGCGAACTGGTTTCCCCTGTTCATCCGAATCCATGATCGGCATGGCGACACCTCGGCGATGAACAGAGGAGATCCTGCGCCGATCACTGGCGCGGGGCAAGCGCCCGGCTACCAGACCAGATCGTCGGGCACCTGGTACTGCGGGTCGGCATAGGGATCATCCGCGACCGGCGCGTCGGGATCGACCTTCAATGCGATGGCATCAGAAAAGATCGTTTCGGCCTCGGCCAGCGTCGCCGCATCGACGAGCAGGTAACGGCCTCGAATCTGCACCACGCCTAGCTTCGCGGCGTTGAGATCAGCCAGCTGCGCGGTGGTGACATAGACGCGACGAATCTTGCCACCGTACTCGAAATGACGGGCGATTTCGGCCTTGTCGTCGTTCAGCGTGCGGTCTTCCAGCAGCTTCTCCAGCTTCTGCCGTGCCTCGCGACGGATGCGCGCCTGTTCCTGCTTTTCGCGCTCGGCGTCGATGCGGTCCTGCTTTTCCTTCTGCGCGCGGATCGCATAGGCCTTGGCAAGATCCATTTCGCCGCCTTTTGCATTGGGCTCACCCGTCTTGCCGGCCGACCTGCCGTGCTGCGGTTTGGATTTCGACGGCTTCGGTGGCGTTGGGCTGGCCTTGAAGCCGAGCTTCTTCAGCTGGTCGCGGATGGAATCAGTCATCTCGAACGGTGCATGGAAAAAGAAAACAGGAAGAGCTTCGGCAAGCTTCTGCCGTTGATGTGCGGGTTCTTGATTGAACCCATCACGCATCGCCCGCCACGGCACGTCAGTAATGTGGTGGTGGCGGCTCCTCGCCGGGGTCGGCCAGCAGCAGGCCGCGCAGTTTACCGAGATCATCCAGCGCGCGAACCAGTTGTTGCTCGAGTCTGGCGATGCGCTGGTTCTGCGACACCAGCGCTTCATTCAGTTCGCCGAGCAGGTGATCCTGGAACGACAGCCGCGTCTCCAGTTCGTCCATGCGCGATGTCAGAGGGTCGTCAGAGCCGCTCATCGCTGGCCTCGCGTGGGAGCAGGTGCTTGACGTCGAACAGCACGCCGCCGGGTTTCAGCCAGCGCCGGATTCCATCAGCTCCCAGTTCGGCAAACTGGCGATGCGCCACCGCCAGCAACACGGCGTCGTAGATGCCCGCTGCCGGTTCAGCCGTCGGACGTATCCCGAGATGCGCATCCGCCTCGTCCGCATCCACCCACGGATCAACCGCATCAACCCTGGCGTGATAGCCGCGTAGGACGTCGATCAACGGCCCCACCTGGCTGTTGCGCAGGTCCGGGCAGTTCTCCTTGAAGCTGAGACCGAGCACCAGCACCCTTGCGCCGACGACATTGATTCGTCGGTTCGCCAGCAAGCGCAGAAAGCGATCACCGACATAGGCGGCCATGCCCTCGTTGATGCGCCGTGCGGCCATGATCAGTTCGGGGAAATGCCCGGCTTCCTGTGCCTTGTGGATCAGGTAGTACGGGTCCACGCCGATGCAGTGGCCACC
>JAGRJX010000172.1 GCA_020442545.1 Lysobacterales bacterium | reverse complement strand
GCCTGCTCGCGCTGGCTGCGCGAACCCGGCAAGACCGGCGAGCGGAGCAGCAGCGTCCATTCGCCGCCGACCAGCACGGTGATGTCGTCCGCTTTGCCGACACTGGCCGGCAGACCCGCTTGCGTGGCCGATTCGACATCCAGCCGACGCCAACACGCACCGATGCCATCGGCAGCGTTGTGGTCGGGAGTGAGGTGGATCAGAAAGCGGCGCGACATTGGTCCGGATTGTATCAAGCCATGTCGCGGCAATGAGCCACGGCCAGCTCGCCTGATCAGTCACCCTGCCAGCGGCGCAGCACCGCGACGCCGTTCTTGTCCCGGCGCAGCAGCGCGCCGAAGCGGTACGGCGTGGCGTCGGCTTCTACCAGGATCGAGGCGCGAAAATAACGGGTACCGACGCTGCAGCCTTCCAGACTCACGCCCTCCACGCCCTGTCGCTTCAGTGCGGCACGGATGGCATCGATCCCGCCGTAGCGCGCGTGACCGTCCATCGACAGCTGCCGGGCCATGGCTGCAGTGACGCGCTCATCCAGCGCCATCCACACCTCGATTGGCGCGGTGTTGAGGTTGATGGCGGCGTCCTGTGGCAGCGCGCAGAGGAGGCTTCGCAGTCGCGCGTAGGTGGCGTTGTCGACACCGTTCAACAGCCGCAGTTCGCTGAGGTCAAGCATGGGCGCATTGGCGGCAAGATAGCCGGGGGGTCGACCGCGATAGGTCGCGTCCTCGGCACCGGAGGCACGCGGGCTGAAATCGGGGTCCACCCAATCCTGCAGGGTCGGCAGCAGCGATTCCGGCAGGCTGGCGGCACGCAGCAGGCGCTTCAGTCGCGCCGCCGCCAGCGGGTCGTCACTGCCATCCACTCGCAGCAGCGAATTGACGTTGAAGCATCCGCCGCGATCAATCAGGCGACCGCTGATCTGCCCCGCCGGCAGCGGAACCGGCGCGATCGGCTGCAGCCACGGATCATCAAGACTGTCCACGCCATCACTGCGCTGCCTGGCTTCGCGAAGGATGCGCGCTCCCCAGGCTTCCATGCCGCGCGCCAGCTGCCAGGCCTGTTCATGGCGCAGCAGGTAGCCGCTGCGCGCGCGCTGCATGTCGCCCGTCTGCAGCAGCGCCGCCAGCAGCAGCAGGCCGACGGCCACTACCAGCAAGGCGGCCAGCAAGGCGACGCCACGCTGATGCGTTGGCTTACGTCGACGCCCGGTCATGGCTGCGCCCCACCCTGTGGCAATTCGACCAGGCGTTCGATCTCGCCGTAGTCGTCCAGTTGCAAGTGGACAACGACCGCGGCCGGCAGGCGGTCGTCGGCCTGCCTTGACTCCGGCCACGCGGACAGCGTTCGTCCGGCGGCATCGCGGTAGGCGAAGCGCAATGCCTCGACGCCGTCGAGCAGCGCATCGCGACGCAACGGCAGCGGCGACGATCGGTCCAGTGCCGCGTAGTGCAGCCGCTGCAGATTGTCGCCTTCCAGCCGGTAACCGACACGCTCGAGCTCCGCGCGCGGCGCGGCGAGGCGGTTGCCGTAGCCGGCACGGGTGAACTCGATCTGCTGCGGGTCACCGGACAGTGGCGGCAGGCGTCCGACGCTGGCGTCACGCACCGGGCGCGGTGCCGCCGCGCGCAGGTCGCTGACCAACCGATCCACCGCGCGCTGCACGTCGGCCAGCCGTTCTGACTCGGCTTCGAGATCACTGCCCTGCCGCGCGATCTGGTCGAGGCCGCCGTAGGCCAGCACCACGACCACGGCGAACAGCGCCACCGCCACCAGCAGTTCGAGGAGAGTAAAGCCGCTTTGCCGCCGTGTACGCATCAGCGCAGATCTCCGCCGTCGAAGCCTTCCAGCGTCGCGACCGGATCACGCGCCGAATCATCCTCGAACACGCTGACGCGGATGCGCTGGATGCCGGCAACTTCGGTGCCGCTGACCTCGGCGCGCCAGCTCCAGTCACGACCACCCATGCGCGCGCGACCGTTGCTGCGACCCAGCGGCGCGGCCCCGGGTCCGAGTCGGATTTCGGCGATGCGGTTGGAGGCCACCCACAGCGCCAACGTGCTGTCGCGCTGCGCGGCCAGCGCACGCGCTTCCAGGCCGACGCCGCGGATCAGCGCCGCCATCAGCACGGCGAGGATCAGCAGCGCAACCAGCACTTCAAGCAGGGTGAAGCCGGCGTGACAGCGATGGTCAGCGCGACGCATCGATGCGTTCCAGCGTGAGACGTCGCAACGCATCGCCGCGCAGTCGCCAGGCGTCGTCGCTATCGTCGGAACGAAACTCCAGCACGAAGGGCGTGAGCTCACCCGAGCCCAGGCAGGCCAGCTGCGGACCGGCGGCTACGTCACCCAGACGCAACTCGCGACCGTCGCGCTGCAGGCGCACGGTGACGGCATCGCCCAGGCTGCGCGGTCGTAGTGGATCGCCGCTGTCCGCACCGGCGACGGGATGCCAGCCGACGGCATCGATAAAGCCGAATTCCAGTTGGCTCTCGCCGACACGGATGCCCATGTCGCTACCGCTGAGGCTGGCGCGGTCGCAGGCCAGTTCGATCAACGCCTGGGCACGGCGCGCTCTGTTTTCCAGACGCCGTGAAGCACTGCCGCCGAAGCTGAGGGTCAGCGCTGCCAGCAATGCGGCAACGATGGCTATCACCACCAGCACTTCCAGCAGACTGAGACCACGCTGCGCCATTACCGGTTTCCGCTGGGACGGATGGTCAGCCTTCCCAGTTGCCGACGTCGGCATCCTCGCCCTCGCCGCCAGCGCGCGCGTCGGCGCCGAGGCTGTAGACGTCGATATCGCCGTGGCGTCCGGGATTGAGGTAGCGATAGGGCTTGCCCCAGGGATCGACCGGCAGCCGCTGCAGGTAGCCGCCGGAGCGCCAGTTGTCGGCTGGCGGCGAACCGGCCGGTTTCTCGACCAGCGCCTCCAGCCCCTGGTCGGTGCTGGGATAGCGGTAGTTGTCGAGACGGTACAGGTTCAGCGCAGTGACCACGGCGGCAATGTCCTGCTTCGCGCGAACCTGTCGCGCCTCGCCCGGCCGATCCAGGAACTGCGGCACCACAACGGCAGCAAGGATGGCGAGGATGGCGACCACGACCACGACTTCCAGCAAGGTGAAACCGCTGGAATGTTGACGGGGTTGGACAGGGCGGGACAAGCGCTGGATCATGCGAGGTCTCGATACAGGAAAAAAACAGTCGGATGCCACCGCCATCAGGCAGCGCGCGCAACGATCTTATCAGGCCAACCAGATCCCATGACCGACGCAAGCAACGACAGCCGAAACTGGCGCGAGCGCGATCTCGCCGTGCTCTGGCATCCCTGCACGCAGATGCGTGAACACCCGGACACGCTGCCGCTGGTACCGATCGCTCGCGGCGAAGGTGCCTGGCTGGTCGACCACGACGGCGGTCGCTATCTCGATGCGGTCTCCAGTTGGTGGACCAACCTGTTCGGCCATGCCAACCCGCGCATCGGCGACGCCATCGCCCGGCAGGCGCGCGAGCTGGAACACGTCATCTTCGCCGGCTTCAGCCACGAGCCGGCAATTCGCCTGGCGGAAAAGCTGGTCTCGGTCACACCGAAAGGGCTCGACCGCGTGTTCTATGCCGAGAACGGCTCGGCGGCGGTGGAGATCGCGCTGAAGATGAGCTTCCACAGCCACCGCAATCGCGGCGACGACAAGCGCACGCGCTTCGTGGCGCTGAGCAACGGCTATCACGGCGAAACGCTGGGCGCGCTGTCGATGGGCGACATCCCGCTGTATCGACGCACCTATGCGCCGCTGCTGCTGGAGCCGACCTTCGCACCGTCACCGGATGCCTGGAACGCCGAGCCCGGCGAATCCGCACAGCATGTGGCGCGACGTCGCGCCGATGAGCTGGCCGCGATCCTCGAGCGCCACGGCGAAGAAATCAGCGCGCTGATTCTCGAGCCGCTGGTGCAATGCGCCGGCGGCATGCGCATGCACCATCCGGACTACCTGCGCCGTGCGCGGCAACTTTGTGATCAGTACGGCGTGCATCTGATCGCCGACGAAATCGCCGTCGGCTTCGGCCGCACCGGCAGCCTGTTCGCCTGCGAGCAGGCCGGCATCGCACCCGACTTCATCTGTCTGTCGAAAGGCCTGACCGGCGGCTTCCTGCCGCTGGCGGCGGTGCTGACGACGAACCACGTCTACGAGGCCTTCCTCGACGACAGCCGCGAGCGCGCCTTCCTGCATTCGCACAGCTACGGCGGCAACCCGCTGGGCTGCGCGGCGGCGCTGGAGACACTGGCGATTTTCGACGACGAGGACGTCATCGCACACAACCGCTCAACCGCCCAGCGCATGGCCAGACTGGCGACGCCGATCGCCGAGCATCCCTGTGTCGGCGAGCTGCGCCAGACCGGCATGATCCTCGCCTTTGAACTCGTTGAATCGCGCGAGACGCGACGTGGCTTCGACCCGGCTCGCAAGGTCGGCCTCAAGGCTTACCGCCATGCATTGGAGCGCGGCGTTCTGCTGCGCCCACTGGGTGACATCCTCTACTGGATGCCGCCCTACTGTGTTGATGAGCGAGACCTGGAGCGGCTCGCCGCTGTCACCGCCAGTGCCATCGAAACCGCAACGGCGAACTGACAGCCATGCGCCAGATTCGCTGCCATATTGACTCCCCGCTCGCTGTCGGCAGTCACCTCGCGCTACCGGCGCATACCACCAACCACCTGCTGCGCGTCCTTCGACTCTCCGTGGGTGACCGGATCAGTCTGTTCAACGGCGATGGTCGCGACTATTCGGCGCGCATCCTGACCGGCGCAAAGTCCGGTGCCGAGGTGGAAATACTCGATGCCAACCCGGTGCGCAGCGAGTCGCCGCTGCGCATCCATCTCGGACAGGCGTTGGCGCGCGGCGAGAAGATGGACTGGGTGCTGCAGAAGGCCACGGAACTGGGCGTCACGGCCATCACGCCGCTGATTACACAGCGCAGCGAAGTGAAGCTGAGCGGTGAACGCGCCGAGAAGCGGCAGCGGCATTGGCAGGGCGTGATTGCTTCGGCCTGCGAGCAGTGCGGCCGCGCGACGCTGCCATCACTCGGTCCGATCGGCCGCCTTGGCGACTGGTGCGGCGAAGTCGGCGATACACCCGGCTGGTACCTGGAACCGACCGCGAAAGCCGGACTGGGCAGCCTGTCGCCTGAGTGTGACGCATCACTGCGACTGGTGATCGGCCCCGAAGGCGGCTTTGACGACATCGACATCGCCACTCTGCAGGCGGCTGGATTCCGGGGACTTCGACTGGGGCCGCGCGTGCTCCGCACTGAAACAGCCGGACCGGCGGTGATCGCCGCCCTGCAGGCGCTTTTCGGCGACCTGCGCGGCTGACCGGAACTCTGGAACTTGTGGCCGGATCAGGCCGCCTCGCTCTCGCTCAGCAGCGCCTCACTGATGGCCGCTTCGATACCCTCGAGATCGGGAATCACCGCGTCATCCTCACGCAGGCTGATTGCACTCTGGATCGCCGGATGAGGCTCGGCACCTTCCTCATCCTCGCGTGCGACCAGATCCTCGGCATTCACTGTGGTCAGCCGCGGGAAGCCCTGGGTCAGCAGCGCAAAATAGGGAACGCGAGCATTGTCACCAAGCGACTTGAGTACGGCCACCTTGGCACCGAGTTCGCCTTCTTCCTCGGCATATCCAACCATGCGTGAAAAGCTGATCAACGGAAGCCGCCAGCCGTGCCAGCGCACACGCCCCAGCAGCCAGCGCGGCGCATTGTTGACTGGCTCCGGCTCGGCGTAGGTGATCACCTCGGCCACCGTGGCGTTGGGCAACAGCAGTCGACCACCGGTGACGGCGACCATGACGCCTCGAATATCGCTTTGTGTCTGTGCCATTGCTGCCTTCTACCGTCGTTGGATTCGCGCTCAGGCGCTGTATCGCTCAATGCAGTGGGCAGCCAGCTCCCGCGGGCTCCCGCTGAACTCGACCACGCCGCGAGCGCGGGCACCGTCCACCATCGAGCTGACCACACAGGACTCGCTGTCCTGCGCCCAGACCTCGCCGCCCTTCGAGGTCAGGTAGACGCTGCCCTCGATGGCGTCCCCCGCCATTCCGCTGAAAATGATCGCGGTCGCCTTCTTTCCAAACTCATCTGCCACAGCCCGCAGCACGTCGTCGATGCAGGGCTGGTAGTGCGGCTTTTCGGCGTGTTCGGTCGCGATGATCCGCCCATCGGATCGGAGCCGGTAGTTGCGATCCGCAGCGACCACCAGCACATGTCCGTGCACATAGGAATGACCGGGTTCGGCAACGCTAACCGGTAACGAACTGGACTTTTGCAGCTGTTCGGAGAGGCGACCGAAAAAACCGCTCTCGAGATGCTGCGCAAGCAGAAACAGTGCCGGGAAACCCTTGGGGATGTCGGAAAGGAAGGTGCGCAGTGCATCGGGACCACCAATCGACGCGCCAAGCACGATCACGCGCTTGATGGCCAGGGCATCTTCCCTGGGTGTAGGCTCGTCCTCGCGCATGGGTTCCAGCGCCAGCGCGCCCAGCCCGGAGGACGACGCAGAGGTTGCCGGCCGCTCGTCTACCGGCGTTGGCTGTGGTTCGCGTCGGACGTCGTCCTCGGTGAGGTCCTCCAGCGAGAACGCCATGCCGGCTCCGGCTGGTGCGGTCTGGCCGGGCTCTTCGCCGGACGCGCCGGCGGCCGCTTCGCGCGAGGCCTCGCCGGTGTCGGCATCGATGGAAACATCCGGTTCAGGGTTGCCTTCTTCGTCGAAGCGGATCGAATCAAAGCCTTCTGCCACGTCTTCCGCTGCGCTCGCCTCAGAGTGTCCTTCAAGCTCCGCGGCAAGGCGCATGACATCTTCGTCTGCACCCAGATCGAGCGCGGCATCTTCGGTATCGAAACGTGCGAAGCGCGCGTGCTCGTCCTCATCGTCGTCCGAATCCACGGCGGCCAATGTGCCCGCAAACGGATCGGCGGACGCAGTTCCTTCCGGCTCAACGGCCACGCCGACGCTGACTTCGCCCGTCATATCGGGGGCTGCTTCCGCATTGCCTGCGTCGACGACCGCCGGTTGCGCCGGATCAGCCTCCACTACAGGCTCGGCGTCCACCTCAGGCTCCAGCTCCAGCGATGAAAGGTCGGCTTCCGGCAGCTCGAAGCCGGTGTCGTCGGGCCGATCATCAGCTGGTGCGTCGGGCACCGCAGTGGGCGCCACTTCCGGTTCAACATCACCACCGCTGAGGGCAGACTCGACGCTGCCCAGATCAAGCTCCAATCCGGTTTCATCGGCGTCCGCGGCGGCACCGGCGGCGTCTTCCATGGGCAGGAAGTCCGTTGGCACCGCATCCGCGTGTTCGTCCGCCTCGATGGTGAACTCCTCGATCAGGGGCTCTCCGGCCAGCTGTTCCGGCGTCGGCGGCGCACCCGGGTCCGGAATCAGTTCATCGGACTCGGCGCTCTCTGCCGCAGCGGGTCGCGGCGGATCAATGTCGGTGGTGCCGAGCACCTTTGCTGCGAGGTGTCGCGCCCAGCGCGCCAGGTCCCAACCATTGAGCTGGCCGGATACGGACGCCTCGTCAAAGACCACATCGATGCCCGGATTCTCCAGCAGCGACTGCAGCGCGTCGATGTCGGAATCCGCATCCGGCGGCAGGCTCACGATCACCACGCTGGCGCCACTGGCGTGGATCGCCGCTACGTCAAGCTGTGCAGCATCCTGTTCCGCCACCACTCTTGCGCCACGGTCATCCAGCGCGCTGCGCAACTGGTCCCGGGCGGCATCGTCGCAGCTGACCAGTGCGACGTTGACTCTCGCTTCCGTGTCAATCGCCGCCGCCACGGCCGACCTCCAGGATTTCCTTGACGTTCCGCATCAGCTCCGGCTCCTGATAGGGCTTGCCGAGATAGCGGTCAACGCCGATCTCGAAGGCGCGCTGACGATGCTTCTCGCCGGTACGGGAGGTGATCATGATGATCGGCACGTCGCGCAGGCGTGAATCATTGCGCATGTACGTGGCCAGCTCGTAGCCGTCCATTCGCGGCATCTCGATGTCGAGCAGCATGACGTCGGGGATGCGTTCCTGCAGCTTCTCGATGGCGTCGATACCGTCCTTTGCCGTCATCACCTCGTAGTTGTTGCGCTCCAGAATGCGTCCGCTGACCTTGCGCATGGTGATCGAATCGTCGACCACCATCACCACCGGGACGCGGCGCTGTTCGACCACTGGGGCTGCCACCGGCGCGTCGCCGCTCTGCTTGAGGGCGGCGGCGTGCCTGACTAGTGGCACCACGTCGAGGATTATCACTACGCGGCCGTCACCCATGACGGTGGCGCCAAACACGCCCGGAATGGAGCTGATCTGCGGGCCGGTTGGCTTGACCACGATTTCGCGGCTGCCGATGACCTGATCAACGCAAATCGCGGCGCGGAGGTCGCCCGAACGCGCCAGCAGCAGCGGGACCTGCAGGCTGTCCTCGGCACGCACATGCGTCTGTCCAAGCAGCAGACCGAGGTCGTAGATCTGGTATTCCTCACCAACGTACTCGAACACCGGATTGTCGCTGGCCAGCTGGCTTTCCAGCTCATCTCGAGCAATGCGCGAGACGCCCTGCACCGAGGAGATCGGCATGGCGAAAGAAGTCTCGCTCAACTGCACGAAGACCGCCTGGGTCACAGCCAGCGTCAGCGGCAGGCGAATGACGAACTCGGTCCCCTTTCCGCGCTCGGATTCGATGTACAGCGAGCCGCCGAGCTGCTTGATCTCGCTGTTGACCACATCCATGCCGACGCCGCGGCCGGCGATCTTGCTGACCTTTTCCGCTGTCGAGAAGCCGGTCTCCAGCACGAAGCCGTAAAGGTCACGGTCGGAAAGCTGAGCGTCATCCTTCAGCAGGCCACGCTCGATGGCCTTGCGGCGGATGGCGTCACGATCCATGCCGCGTCCATCGTCGGAAATGCGCAGCACGACTTCGGAGGCTTCACGGCTGAGGGCGATCCGCACCGTGCCTTCTTCCTGCTTGCCGGCCTTCTTGCGCTCCTTCGGCGTTTCCATGCCATGAGCCAGCGCGTTGCGCAGCATATGTTCCAGTGGCGCGGTCATGCGGTCGAGCACGTTGCGGTCCATTTCACCCTGCGCACCGTCGACGCGCAGCTGCGCCTTCTTTCCGAGCTCGCCGGATGTCTGGCGCAGGATGCGGCGCAGACGCGGCACAAGCGAATCGAAGGGCACCATGCGGGTGCGCATCAGTCCTTCCTGCAGGTCGGAGCTGACGCGCGACTGCTGCAGCAGCAGGGTTTCGTGCAGGCGAGTCTGATCTTCCAGCGTGGTCTGCAGGTTGACCAGATCGGCGGCGGACTCACTGAGCGCTCGCGTCAGCTGCTGCAGCGTGGAGAAGCGGTCGAGCTCCAGTGGATCGAAGTTGGACTCGCCGACTTCGGCCTCACGCTGGTAGCGGGCGATGATCTGTGCCTCGGTTTCAATCTCCAGGCGACGCAGCTGCTCGCGCAGACGCGTATTGGTCTGCTCCATTTCCACCAGCGAACCACGGAAGTCGCCCAGCTGCTGCTCCAGGCGGGCTCGGTAGATCGCGACCTCGCCGGCGTAGTTGACCAGGCGATCAAGCAGATCGGCGCGGATGCGGATCTGCTCCTGCGGTGCGCGCGCCATCGGCTGGTCTTCTTCCTCCAGTTCGGGGAGCGGCTCGCGCAGTGGCGTGAGGGCCGGCTTTCCAGCGTCGGCGACGATGGTCGATTCGGCCTTTGCCGTCTCGTCAGGTGCGGCATCCGGGGCTGGCGTTTCGCCGGAAGCTGCGGTGACGGTCGGCTCCGCCTCGCCACTGACCATTCCTTCGATCAACGCAATCATGTTGACGGGCATGGCAAGGGCACGACGATCACCAATGCGGGTCGTCATGGCGTGCAGTCGATCAAAGGCCTTCTCGAGCAGGCCGACATCATGTCGGCCCAACTCGCGCTTGCCCTCGGCCACGGCTTCCAGCAGCGATTCCATGGCATGCCCAAGATCACCGATTTCGGGCAGTCCGGCCATGCGCGCGCCGCCCTTCAGCGTATGCAGGTCACGCTGCAGGGCAACAATGTTCTCGCGTTCCGACGGTTCCTCGCGCAGTTTTGCGAGCAGACCATCGGAATGATCCAGTATGTCCCCGCCTTCCTCGAGGAAGATGTCCAGCAACTCTTCGTCCAGGTCGCTGACATCCAGCGGCTTGTCGGGGTCAGCGGCATCATCCGGGACCAGCAGCTCGGTCTCCGCCTCCAGCGCCGGTGCCGGTGTGGTGCTCTCATCGGTTGGTGCCCGCGAGGCAGTTCCGCCTTCGCTGGATGCAAGCGCAGCCAGTTCGGCGGCAACGGCCGCTTCAGCCGCTGCTTTTCGTGCGCTCTCCTCAGCGGCTTCGGCGGCTTCTCGCTCTGCGGCTTCGGCGGCTTCTCGCTCGG
>JAGRJX010000022.1 GCA_020442545.1 Lysobacterales bacterium | reverse complement strand
TGATGATGCCCGGGCAGTTCGGGCCGATCAGCCAGACGTCGTCGTAGCCGGCCAGCACGTGCTTGACGCGCAGCATGTCCAGCACCGGGATGCCCTCGGTGATCGCGACAATCGTCTTGATGCCGGCATCGGCCGCTTCCATGATCGCGTCGGCCGCGAATGGTGGCGGCACGTAGATGACGCTGGCGTCGGCGCCGGTCTCATCGACCGCATCCGCCACCGTGTTGAAGACCGGCAGACCGATGTGCTGCTGGCCGCCCTTGCCCGGCGTGACGCCGCCGACGACGCGGGTGCCGTAGTCGACCATCTGCTCGGCGTGGAAGGTGCCCTGCGTGCCAGTGAAGCCCTGCACGATGACCCTGGTGTCCTTGTTGACGAGAACGCTCATTTTTCTCGAATCCTTCGTTTTGCTTGCGCCCTTGAAGTTGTCGGGCGCGGAATTTGTTGGTGCTTTGACGTTGCCGCGGAGCGGGTTAGTCGGCAGCTTCGCTGCCTGTCAGTTTTGGCGGCTGCGCCGCCAATGGGTGAGGAAGTCAGTATTGTCGCGCCCTGCTTTTCCTCACAGCCCGCGAAGCGGGCGACTCACTCTTGCTCCTGACTAACCCCAGCCCGCGCCAGCGGGCAAACTGACCGCCACATTAAGCCGCGGCGGCCACGGCCTTCTTGGCGCCGTCATTGATGTCGTCGGCAGCGGTGATCGCCAGCCCGGAGTTGCGCAGCAGTTCCTTGCCGGCTTCGACGTTGGTGCCCTCCAGGCGCACGATCACCGGCACCTTGACGTCGACTTCCTTGACCGCGGCGATGATGCCCTCGGCGATCATGTCGCAGCGGACGATGCCGCCGAAGATGTTGACGAAGATCGCCCGCACCTTGTCGCTGGACAGGATCAGCTTGAAGGCCTCGGTGACGCGCTCCTTGGTGGCGCCGCCGCCAACGTCGAGAAAGTTGGCCGGCGAGCCGCCTTCCAGCGAGATCACGTCCATGGTCGCCATCGCGAGACCGGCGCCGTTGACCATGCAACCGATGTTGCCGTCCATGGTCACGTAGTTGAGGTCATGCTGGCTGGCGGCGACTTCGGTTTCGTCTTCCTGGCGGATGTCGCGCATCGCGGTCAGGTCGGCATGGCGGAAGCCCGCGTTGTCGTCGGAATTCACCTTGCCATCGAGCACCGCCAGGTTGCCGTCGGTGAGGATCGCCAGCGGGTTCAGCTCGACCAGCGACAGGTCCTTCTCGTTGAACAGACGGAACAGGCCCAGCATCAGCTTGCTGAGCTGGCCGACCTGCCTGGCGTTGAGGCCCAACGCAAAGCCGAGATCACGGCACTGGTAGGGCTGCAGGCCCTGCACGAAGTTGACGTGCAGCGTCTTGATGGCGTCCGGGTTTTCGGCGGCGACCTTTTCGATCTCCACGCCACCTTCGGCGGAGGCAATGAAGGTGACCGATTTGGTCGCGCGATCCACCAGCAGCGACAGGTAGAGTTCGTGCGCGATGTCGGTGGCCTGGGTCACCAGCACGCAGTCCACCGGCAGCGCCACGCCGGCGCTCTGATAGGTGGACATCTTCGTGCCCAGCATGCCCTTGGCGTAGTCGCGGACCTCGTCCAGAGACTTGGAGTACTTCACGCCGCCGGCCTTGCCGCGGCCACCCGCGTGGATCTGCGCCTTGACCATCCAGGCGTCGCCGCCGATGGACTTGGCGGCATCGACCGCCTCTTCCGGCGTGCGCGCGACGCGGCCGGGAGGCACCGGGATGCCGTAATCGGCGAACAGTTGCTTGGCCTGGTATTCGTGAAAATTCATGCTGCACCTGATGTTGTGTGATTGGCGAAACCGGGCGTCCTGCCACGATTTGCAGGAACACGATCACACCATGGCCGCGCCACGTTTCCGCGCCCGAGGTGGCGCGGGACGGCTCGGGTGAGGCCGCCAACCGGATGGAAGGCTGCGGGAAGCCGCCTATTGTCGCGGACGACCGGGTCAAAGGCAAAATGCCCGGCTGACGTCGACACCACGCAGCGGCCGTCGCTTCATCGACCCGCGCCCAAACCGCTGCCAGATCGCCGAGCGCCCCGTGCCCAGCGACACGGCCCGCCAACGCCTGCGGCCCGACGGCGAGGCGGCACTGCGGAAAGCCGCGCCAGCTCGCCTATACTGCCATCATGACCGCCTTCGGCACGCCATCCAGCAACGCCGGCAGCAGCGCGCCGGCCGCGACGACGCCGCTGCGCCGCGAACTGTACTTCTTCACCCTGTTCCGGCTGCTGGAAGCCGCGCTGCTGCTGCTGGTTGGGTATGGCCAGCTTGGCCTCGGCTTCAGCCTTTCCGCCAACGAACCCGGTCTCGGGCTGCGCCTGATTGCGCTGGGCTACACCGGCATCGCCGTCCTGCTGTTCTTCGCTGGTCGCGAAGCACGCTTCGGCCTGCGGCGACAGGCAGCGGTGGGGCTTGTCATCGACATCCTGGTTGCCCTGTTCACCATGCACGAATTGGACGGCCTCGACACCGGCATTGCACTGCTGCTGGTGGTGAACATCGGTGCCGGCGCGCTGCTGATGCCGCTACGCGCCGGACTGGGCTTTGCCGCCGCCGCCGGCATCGGCATGCTGGGCGTGTATCTGCTGGCGCGCTATGCCGGCACCGGACCGGAGGGCAACCTGCCCGAATCGGTGATGTTCGCCATCACCTACCTCGCCATCGCCGTTTTCTGCCAGCAGCTCGGGCGGCAGATGCGCGAAAGCCAGGCCCTGGCCGAACAGCGCGGTGCCGAAGTCGCCAACCTGTCGCTGCTCAACGAGACCATCATCCGGCGCATGCGCACCGGCGTGCTGGTGGTCGACAGCGGCAAGCGCATCCATCTGATCAACGAAGCCGCCTGGGCGCTGCTCGGCAATCCGAGTCCGGACCAGAAGGACCTGGAGGAAGTCGCACCGGAGCTGTGCCGGCAGCTCTATCACTGGCGCAACGAGGAGGACTTCGAAAGCATGCCGGTGCAGTTGCACGAGGAAAGCCCCGAAGTGCTGCCACGCTTCGCCCGGCTGACCGTGTCCGACGACCTGTTCCTGGTGTTTCTCGACGACAGTTCCATGGTGTCGCGCCGCGCCGAGCAGCTGACCCTGTCCACGCTGGGCCGGCTATCGGCCAGCATCGCCCACGAGATCCG
>JAGRJX010000171.1 GCA_020442545.1 Lysobacterales bacterium | reverse complement strand
CGGTGTCGCCCATGCGCGCGATGGCCGCGGCGGTCTTGTCGTCGAGGTGCGAACGGCTGGCGGCAACGCGCAGCGGCGCGATGGCAGGACGACGCGTCTGTACGGCGATGTCTTCGCTTCCTTCGCGTAGCGCGGTGCCAATGCCGCGCTGGCCCCAGATGGTGTAGTCCAGCGCCGGTGCGTGCACCACGCCCAGCGTTGGCTCGGCGTTCTCGATCAGCGCGATGTTCACGGTGAACTCGCCGTTGCGCTTGATGAACTCGCGCGTGCCGTCCAGCGGATCGACCAGCCAGAAACGCGTCCAGCCGCGGCGCGCGTCCCAGGCGATTTCCTTGCCTTCCTCGGAAAGGATCGGGATGTCCGGCGTCAACGCGCGCAGGCCATCGACGATGACGCGGTTGGCGGCGAGATCGGCAGCCGTCAACGGCGAATTGTCGCCCTTGGTCTCGATGTCGAAATCATCGCGGCGGTACACGGCCATGATGGCCTCGCCGGCGTGATGGGCGATGTCGATGATGGCGTCGCGCCAATCGGTCACAGTGTTTCTCCTGTTCGCCCCTCTACCTTCGGGAGAGGGGTTGGGGTGAGGGTACGCTCAACTAGCAAATGACTGACTTCCGTATCCCGGGTTCGACTGCTTCGTTCGCACCCTCATCCGCCCTTCGGGCACCTTCTCCCGGCGGGAGAAGGGTTGGATACGCTTGTTCTGGGGAGCGACGGTCGAACCTGACGAGTGCATTGACTATTCCGCTCGCTCCAGTTCTTCGCGATGGGCGATGTAGTCGCGGACGATGTACATCGCGGCCAGCGAGCGGCCTTCCGAGCAGTCCTCGCGCAGCATCAGTTCGTGCAGACGATCCAGCCGCCACGGAATCACCTCGAGTTCTTCCGGCTCGTCGCCGGGCAGGCGCTCGGGATACAGGTCCTCGGCGAGGATCAGCCAGGTCTGGTGGCTCATGTAGGTCGGCGCCAGCGTCAGCGCGCGCAGCAGCTTCAGCTTGCGGCCACCGAAACCGGCCTCTTCCTTCAGCTCGCGATTGGCGGCCTCCAGCGGCTCCTCGCCGCGGTCGATGCGTCCGCGCGGCAGGCCCAGCTCGTAGCGGTTGGTGCCGGCGGCGTATTCGCGGATGAGCAGGATGGTTTCAGGATCAGGCATTGCCGCAACGATCACCGCACCCGGACCGCGCCCGACGTGGCGCTCGAAGTGCCGGCGCGCGCCGTTGCTGAACTCGAGGTCGATACGCTCGATGCGGAAGCGGCCGTCGCCAAACTCCTGCATCTCGCGCTCGTGGATGATGGGCAGCTTCGGTGGCTTGTCGATGCTCATGCCTGCCAGTCTACAAAGCGCGGCAGGATTTGCGCATGCAGCGCCGGGCCGGCGGCAAGCACGCTGCGCGTATCGAGGTCGAGTGCGCGGCCATCGAGATCCGTGAACACGCCGCCGGCCTCCTCGATGATCACCGCCAGCGCCGCCACGTCGAGAATGTTGACGTCGGATTCGATCACCGCGTCCAGCGCGCCGCGCGCCAGCAGGTGGTAGTGGAAGAAGTCGCCATAACCGCGCAGGCGATGGGCCTCGCGCGCAATCTCGCCCAACACGTTCCAGCACGTGCCCGCAGCCAGCGACTTGAGATTGCCGGTGGACACGGCGGCATCGGCGATGTCGTCGCAGGCGGCAATGCGGATCGGCTGGCCGTCCATGAAAGCGCCACCACCGCATCGCGCCCAGGCCAGTTCGCCAAGGATCGGCGCGGACGAGACGCCGAGCACCAGCCTGTCGCGATGCATCAGGGCGATCTGCGTGGCCAGCATCGGCTGTCCGCGCACGAAGCTCTTGGTGCCGTCCAGCGGATCGACCAGCCACAGCCAGTCGCCTTCACCGCTACGACCTTGCTCTTCCCCGTAGATGGCGTGATCGGGGAAGTCGGCAAGGATGATCTCGCGGATGGCGCGCTCCGCGGCCTCGTCGACTTCGGTGACCGGCGACTGGTCGGCCTTGATGCGCACGCCGACATCGGCGCCGCGCTGCTGTGCATCGTAGCCGTTGCGGATGATGGTCGCGGCTGCCTGCGCCGCACGCTTCGCGGTTGCCAGCGCCTGGTCGAGATCAATGTCGAACGCGTGATTCGTTGGGTGGTTGCTCATCGCGACATCCTTCACTGCAGGCCAAGCAGGCTGCCCTGCAATTCGAAGCGGCTGCTGCCATCGGCCTGCGGCTCGCCGATGTAGCGCAGCGCATCGCGCACCGAAGGATTGTCATCGCGCGCGCGCAGCGTGGCGCTGGCGCCGTAACCGCGGTAGTCGAGATGGAATTCGCCGTCCAGCATCAGCGGACCGCCGAGATCGCGAAGCTGACCCTTCAAACCGCCGCCCGGCGGGCTTTCGAAGGTCGCTTCGATGTCGCCCAACACAGCCTGTGCCGGACCACTGACCGACGCGTTGCGCCAAACCGCACGACCGTTCACGTCCTTGGGCAGCGCCATGCCGATCAATGCGGAGTCGAGGTTGATATCGATGTCACCATGCAGCTGCAGCGCGGGAACGTCGAGGGCGGGCGCGGCCAGCTGTGCGGGCACACGGATGCTCGACTCGAACAGGCGGATTTCGTTCATGCCGCCTGGTTCGACATCGAGGTTGGCGGTCAGCGCCCCACCATCCAGCTGCAGCTGCATGCGCTGGTTCATGCCCAATAGCGACAGCGGACTGACCTGCCAGCGCAGGCGGCCCAGCGCCTGTCCGTTTACCGATGCCTGTCCCTGACCGTCCCAGACGCTGCCGCTGACGGCATCGAGTTCTAGCGGCTTCAACCGATCGCCGGCCCAGTCGATGGCAATGCTCGCCGGAAAAAACCACACCAGCGCGACCAGCAACACGACAATGAGCCCGAGAACGGCAAACAGCAGACCCAGGCGGCCGGCGCCACGTTGCATTCGCGCATGGCTTCGATGGTGCGACATCAGTTCGACGCCCCTTCACCCAGCGCAACGCGCAGGTCGCTGCGGCCTTCGCTTTCCGCACGCTGCACGGACAGCTCGCGCACGTGGATGCCGACGTCGGACTGTGCCTGCAGCCAGCGCATGACGGCATCGAAATCTACCTGCTGGAAGCGCATGCGCACTTCGCCATCGGTGACCGGCTCCACCGCCAGCAGTGCGCCAGCCAGACCGGCAGCGCGGGCGCCGCGATCCAGGCGCGACAGCAGCGATTCGTCATTTGGCGGGACGAAGCCGGTTGATGGCGAATCCAGCGCCGACGCCTTCACCTGGCGCATCCAAACGAGGTCGCGCTCGCCCTGCACGACCTGCTGGCGCAGGCCGTCGCGGGCGCGCGACAGCGGCAGCCAGAGCAGGCCGTAACCGAAGATCAGCAAGGCCAGCAGAGCGCCGACGCGCAGAATCCAGCGCTCGCGTTCGGCGCGTGCCTGCCACCAGTCGTTCCAGCGCGCCATCACGAGCCGGCTCCCGCGCGACGAACGATCCGCAGACGACCTTCGGTCGCGCCCTGTCCCGGCGTCACCGAAGTCAGCTCGGCGCTGAGGCCCGGCAGTGCGCCGATGCGCTGGCGGATGTCGTCCAGCGCGCTGACGCTTCCGGCACGAAGCGTGACTTCCAGCGTGCCGTCGCGGTAGTCCATGGCAAACAGCGGCAGCACGTTGGCGGCGGCAAAGGTGGGCGCAACGCGGGCGATCAGGTCGAGGCCATCGGCGCCTGCTGTCGGAGACCCGGTGAGTCGCGAGCGCAACTGGTTGACCGGATCGAACACGCGCGTGGCATCGGGCACCAGCCGGCGGTATTCGGCTTCCAACGCCGATTGCTGCTCCTCGACGCGCGCCGACAGCGCACGATGGTCGAGCAGCGCGTACAGCAGGCTCGTGACGCCGGCGGCCAGCAACAAGGCCGCCGCCCAGCGCCAGGGCCTGAGCTGGCCTTCGCGACGATGCTGCGGAC
>JAGRJX010000170.1 GCA_020442545.1 Lysobacterales bacterium | reverse complement strand
CCACGGTCAGGCCGTTGTCGAGTTTTTTGGTGGCGACCGGCACGGTCCATTTGTCAGCGTCGGCGGCCAGCACCGTCGATGACAGCAGGAGCCCGGCCAGCAACGCGGTGATGCGACGTTGCATGGCTGTTCCAATGTCAGGGGACCAGCGCGAAGCCTAGCGAAAACGCGACACACATCACAGCGTCGGAAGTCATCCCCGGCGGCAGGCCGCTCTGCCGGTGGCGACGGCCAGTCTCCTTGCAAGGGCTCTGACCAGTATGGTCGCTGCGCTCGGCATCGGCATGATGATCGGCATCACGCACGAGTGGGCACATTCGAGCGATGCGCGTTGGGTGGCGTTGGCGACGCGCTCGACGACCGCCCTGGGGCCGACGGGAACCTTTTTCACGCTGGCTGCATCCGGGAATGCAGGGTCTGGGTCGTGCCGGCCAATATCGGTCCGTGCAACGCCGTCGAACGCCGGCTGCCATCGTGATCTGACTTGCGAGGGAGAATCATGAACAACGCAACACCTGCCGCCGCAGACTATTCCGCCCTTGATGACGGTGAGCTGGTGAGACTGGTCCGTTGCGGCGACAGATTCGCATTCCGGCAAATCACGCAGCGCTGCAATCAGCGCATCTTCCGCGTGGTGCGCAGCGTCATCCGCGATGAGGCGGAGGCCGAGGATGTCGTGCAGGAAGCCTATTTGCAGGCTTACCGGAAGATCGACAGCTTCCGTGGCGAGTCGGCGCTGTCCACCTGGTTGGCGCGGATCGCCCTCAATGAAGCGTATGCGCGGTTGCGGAGCCGGCATGCCACGCTGGAGCTTGATGCCATGGACCCCGACCACGGCGACACGACGCTGATTCACTTCCCGACGCGGCAGCGTGGCGAAGACCCGGCCAAGGTGGCCGCGCGAGGCCAGCTGCGCGATCTGCTGGAGCGCGCCGTGGACCAGCTGCCCGACGCGTTCCGCACCGTCTACGTCATGCGTGATATCGAGGGCTGTTCGGTGCGCGAAACGGCCGAGGCCCTTGATCTGCGCGAAGAAACCGTGAAAACGCGCCTGCACCGCGCGCGGCGGCGTCTGCGTGCCGAACTGCACGACCAGATCACCACCGCCATCGACGGCGCTTTCGAATTTCTTGGACAACGCTGCGAACGGATGACCGACCGGGTCATGGCGCGCATCGAATCGCTGGATGAAGTCACCTGAACCGGGCGTCGCGATCCGCGCGCGCCCTCCACCTGGAGAAAACTGATGTTGACCTATGCACTGCTGCTGTTCCTGATTGCTGCTGTTGGCGGCCTGTTCCTTGCCTCGTTCGTATTGCGCGGACGCTTTGCGCCGTGGGTGGTTTCGCTGCTGCACATGCTGCTGGGTGCCAGCGGTCTGGGGCTGCTCGCCACGGCCGTGGTCACCAGTGGCGTGGCCACGTTGCCACTGATTGCCCTGTGCGTGCTGACCACGGCCGCCCTGCTTGGCATCTATCTGGCATCGCTGCATTTCCGCGAAAAGGTTGCCCGCAAGAAGCTGGTCCTGACCCATGCCGGCGTCGCGGTCGCTGGTGTTTCGGTGCTGATCGCCGCCATCCTGCTGCCATGAGGCACCCGCTGCACCCGGCGCTGGTGCATTTCCCGATTGGCAGCTGGTCGCTTGCGGTGGCTGCGGATGTCGGCAGCTGGTGGTGGCCGCAGACCTGGCTTCCGCCGGCGGCGCTGGCCCTGCTGGTCGTCGGCTGCGTCGGCGGCGTGGCGGCGGCGGCGGCGGGCTTTGCCGAGCTGATGCGGCTGCCGGACGGCCATCCGGCAGCACGGCTGGTCAACCTGCACATGGGGCTGGCCCTTTCCAGCTGGTCGATCTTCGCGGTCAGCCTGTTTGTGCGCGTGGGCACCGAGCCGCTGGCATCATCGGACGGCATCGTGCTGTTCCTGGACGTACTGGGCATGGTCTGCCTGCTCGCCACCGGCTACCTCGGCGGCAGCCTGGTTTACGGACACGGCGTGGGGCGGGACTGACGTGTCTGCGGGCCGGCATCTTGCCGGCGTGACGTGTCACACGTCGCCGCCGTCCGCCCAGCCTTCGCCGGTGCCGCGGTTGAACACGCGGTCCGTGTCGAGCACATTGCCGGCCGGCACGTTGTCCTTCGCCGCCACCCGCTCATAGATCGGCGTGAAGTCCGGACGCGTGGCGTCGAACAGCTGCTGGTAGCTGTCGATCACGAAATAGGTCTTCTGGTAGGTATCGATGCGGTACTGCGTGCGCATGATGCGCTCCAGATCGAAGCCGATACGGTTGGGCGCGTCGGACTCGAGGCAGTGGATCGACTCGCCCTTGCTGCTGACGATGCCGGCACCGTAGATGCGCAGGCCTTCATCGGTGTTGATCAGGCCGAACTCCACCGTGTACCAGTACAGCCGCGTGAGTTGCTGCAGCGCTTCGGCACCGATGCCGTGTGCCTTCACGCCGCCGCGACCGTAGGCCGCCATGTAGTCGGCAAACACCGGGTTCATCAGCAGCGGCACGTGGCCGAACAGGTCGTGGAACAGGTCGGGCTCGGCGATGTAGTCGAGCTGTTCGGGCTTGCGGATCCACCAGGTCACCGGGAACTGGCGATTGGCCAGCAGCTGGAAGAAGTCCAGCTCGGGCAGCAGGCCCTCCACGCCAACCAGGGTCCAGCCGGTGGCCTCGCGCAGCACCTCGTTCAAATCGCTGAACTTCGGGATCGCTTCGGCCGACATGCCCATGGTGTCCTGCGCCTCCAGGAACTCGCGGCAGGCGCGACCGGGCAGGACTTCGCGCTGGCGACGGAACAGCTCGGCCCAGACCTGGTGGTCGCTGTCGCTGTAGTCATCCCAGGGCTGCTCGACCACGCCGGTGGCGTAGACCGGCACATAGCCCTTGTCGGTCATGCTGGCTTCCAGGCGTTGTGGCTGGCCCATGGCGGCGCTCCGTGGTTTCGGGATCGTCCTTCATTATCCGCGAGTCGGTACGCAAGTTTGTTGCTTTGTTGCAGTAAAACACGATGATAGCGCAACATTATTGCGTCAATTTGACGTTTCATCGCGTAAAACCATGGACAAGACCGATATTTCGCTTCTGCGCGAGCTGCAGCGCAACGGCCGCATCAGCAATACCGAGCTGGCCGAAAAAGTACGTCTGTCACCGTCAGCCTGCCTGCGCCGGGTGCAGAAACTGGAAGCCGACGGCGTCATCGCCGGTTACCTGGCGCAACTGGACCCAATCAAGCTTGGCCTCGGCCTGCAGGCCTTTGTCCGCGTGCAGTTGTCGGCGCACGACGCGGCCTCGATCACCCGCTTCGTCGAGCGCATCGAACGCTGGGACGAAGTGGTCGCCTGCTACGCCCTCACCGGCGACATGGATTACCTGCTGCAGGTTGTGGTCGTCGATCTCGACCATTTCTCGCAGGTGCTGCTGGATCGCCTGCTGACATCCGGCGGCGTTGCCGACGTCAACACCAGCTTCGTGCTGCGCACGGTGAAATCGCCGGGCGGCCTGCCGTTGAACGCGATGCGCTGAAGGCGACAGCACCGCACGACGCAGCACAGCTCACGCTTCGCTGCACACGCTGTTGCGACCCGCTTCCTTTGCGCGATACAGGGCGCGGTCGGCGCGACGCAGAAGTTCATTGGTGGTCTCGCCCTGCTCACCCTGCACGGCTACCCCCACCGACAGGGTGACCGAAAGCGCCTTGTCCCCGAATTGCAGGGGTGGCGCAGCCACTGCGGCGCGGATGCGTTCGGCGACCTCCATGGCGCGAACCATATCCGCGCCCTCCATCAGCACCAGGAACTCTTCCCCACCCAGACGAGCCAGCGCGTCATCGCCGCGCAGCACGGCCTCCATCCGTTCAGCGACCGCGCGCAGCACCGCGTCACCGGTCAGGTGACCATGGCCGTCGTTGATCTGCTTGAAGTGGTCCAGGTCAATCAGCAGCACCGCCGTGCGGGTTTCCGGCCGAAAGCGGCGATTCAGCTGACGCTGGGTAGCGTCGATGATCCAGCGACGATTGTGCAGGCCGGTCAGGCTGTCCGTCACCGCCAGACGGCCCGAACGGGCGAGGCTGCGCTCCACGCACATCAGCAGGAACGACACGGCGGCCAGAAGCGGAATCAGGCCGCCACCTGCCAGCGCCAGTACCGGAATCGGCCCGCCGGTCTCGAACAGCCCGGCAGCGCGCTCGCCGAACAGCTGTCGAATGCCCAGCCCCAGCAGGAACAGGCTCATCAAGGCGAACACGGCGGCCGTGATGGTGGCCGACAGCATCGGCTCACCGCCGCGCGCCCACCAGGCCTCGCGCGCAATCACCACGCCGGCCGCGGCAATCACCAGCGAGATAAACAGAACGCGAAGCTGCAGCATCGGCCACACCGCCGAGCTCAGCCACAGCAGCAGCAGCACGACCAGCAGCCCCGGCAGCATCCACAGCAGGTTGGCGTTGCCGTCACGGAAGCGGCGCAGCGCGTTGAACTGGCAGCCCAGGCCGAGCAGAAGCAGGCCATTGCCTGCCATCACGCTGGCCGGCTCGCCAATCACGGCGCGCAGGCCGAAGCCGACCAGCGCCATGGCAATCAGCACATCCGACAAACCCCAGAGTCGCAACATCGGCCGTTCACTTCGCGGCAACGAGGTGCTGACCAGCAGCATCAGCAGGCCGACCAGCAGGGTCATGATGGCGTCCATCAGCATCGCGGTGGCGATATCGAACTGCATCAGGGCCCTGCACTGGAGAAAGTCAAACGTGGTTGCAGTGTACGGCAACACTGCCCGCACGCTGTGGCAGACTGGCCGCTGGCCAATGACGGAGATCGCCGATGACAGCAACCGGAGTGGTGGGTACGGCGACTCGCGGCGAAAAGTGGTTCCTGCTGGCGATGGTCATTGCCGTGCTGGTCTGGTCGGGCATCGCACCGAATGACCGGCTGACCTGGTTCATGGAGATCATCTGGGTGCTGGCCGCGATCCCGCTGATGATCGCAACCGACAAGCGCTTCCCGCTGACTCGCCTGCTGCTGTGGCTGATCGCCATTCACATGGTCATCCTGATCTACGGTGGCAAGTACACCTACGCGCTGACGCCGCTGGGCGACTGGTTCCGCGAGTCCTTCGACCTGGTGCGCAACAACTACGACCGCCTCGGCCATTTCGCCCAGGGCTTCATCCCGGCGATCCTCGCCCGCGAGCTCTTGCTGCGACTGACGCCGCTGAAGCCGGGCGGCTGGCTGTTCTATCTGGTCTGCGCGGCCGCGCTCAGCTTCAGTGCCTTCTTCGAATTGATCGAATGGTGGGCGGCGGTCCTCATGGGCGGCGACGCCGATGCCTACCTCGCCACGCAAGGCGACATCTGGGACACGCAGTGGGACATGTTCCTGGCGCTGTGCGGGTCGATTGTTTCGCAGCTGCTGTGGGCGCGATTGCATGATCGGCAGTTGGGGTTGAGGTTATGACCCGGTTACCGATTGCCGAGGCTTCGACATTGAAGAGCAAGAGCTTTCGTTCGCCTTCGGCGACCGACCTGCTTTCTCTTGCTTGTCCAAGAGAAATGTAGGTAAAGAGAAGGACACCCCACGTTCGCGCCCGCTTCGCGGGTCCGTGAGTCGGAGCCGGGGTTTTCGACAGTTC
>JAGRJX010000169.1 GCA_020442545.1 Lysobacterales bacterium | reverse complement strand
CCGACTTCAACGAACGCCTGCGCGGCCTCGACGCCGGCGAACTCAACATCGCCGCCGGCAGCTCCACCATCCAGTACCTGCTGCCCGAGCTGGTCGGCCAGTTCCGTGAGCAGCACCCGGACGTGCGCCTGCGCCTGCACAACGTCACCGGCAAGGACGGTCTGGCGCAGGTGCGCTCGGATGCGGTCGACCTCGCCGTCGGCTCCATGCTCGACGTACCCAACGACATCGACTATGCGCCGGTGTACCGCTTCGAGCCCACGCTGATCCTGCCGCTGGACCACCCGCTGGCCGAGAAAAAGAACCTCACCCTGTCCGACCTGTCGCCCTACGGCCTGATCCTGCCGCCCAAGCGACTGACCACCTACCGCCTGATCGACCTCGTCTTCCAGCAGCACAAGGTGCCCTACACCGTGGCACTGGAGGTCGGCGGCTGGGACGTGATCAAGCAGTACGTGGCCATGGGCCTCGGCATCAGCATCGTCACCAGCATCTGCCTCACCGACGCCGACCGCGAACGCCTCGCCACCCGCAGCGTCGCCGACTGGTTCCCCTCACGCAGCTACGGCGTGGTGATCCGCAAGGGCAAATACCTCGACGCCAACGCCCGCGCCTTCGTCGACCTCGTCAAACCCGGCCTGTTCGCACGCCGCGACTATTTCGAGTCCGGGCATTCAGAGCGGTGATTCAACCCTTCCGACGTCTCCCAGTGCGGGCATCGCGGCGATCGTTGCACATCGCCGCATGAGTAGGCGGTCGCAGCGTGCCGCACCAGCGTTGCCGGCTGCGTTCAGTCGGCCTTCGTCGACGGGTCGGCATCCAGTGCTGTGCGCACGGCATCGACAAAGGCGGGATCAGGACGCGCGCCCAGTTGTTCGGTGCGGGCGAGGATACGGCCCGTTTCGTCGATCAGGCTGATCACGCTGGAGTGGTTGAAGTCGCCGCCGGGCAGGGCGCGATACTGGATGCCGAGCAGGGCGGAAATCGGCCGCACGTCGCCGGATCGAGGCTGCATCAGCTGCCAGCGCGGGCTGTCGATCTTGCGTTCGACGGCCAGCGCGGTCAGCACTTCGGGCGTGTCGTTGGCGGCGTCGAGCGTGATCAGGCTGATGCCGAGGCGTTTGCGCTGGCCTTCGTCCAGCTCGGCCTCGATGCGCTTCACCTGGTCGATGATCAGCGGGCAGACGTATTTGCAGCTGGCGTAGAACATGCTGACCAGCCGTACCTTGCCGGCCAGCGCGGAGAACACCTGCTCGTCGCCGTGCTGGTCGGTGAGTCGCGCGTCCAGCTGGTAGATGGAAGCATCCGGCAGCAGCGCCGGTTGCGTTGCCGGCAGGTCGCCCTGCGCGGCCATCATGGCGGCGTGGTCATGGTGGCCGTGATGACTGTCTTCCGTTGCCGTTGCCGCCGCAGAAATGACGGGTGTGCACGCGCCCAGCAACAGCGTGAACAGCGCGGTGCGACAAAGGTGGTGGCGTTTCATTTCAAGGTCTCCTTGCTGCTTTCGTCGCCCGCGCCATCGCGCGCGCAGCGGAAGCCGAGATTGCGGGTCGTACCAGCGGCGTTCATCGAACTCAGCATGGCGATGCGCATCAGCACGGCATAGTTTTCGCGGTCATTCATCGAGATCGCGCCGGCGCCACAGAACTTGAGCAGGTCGGGATCGCCCTGCTTGCGGCTGTCCTCGGCGACATACAGGGCATTGAAGTCGTCAACCCATTCCCAGACCGCGCCGTGCAGGTCGTGAACACCCCAGGCGTTGGGTTCAGCCTTTCCCACATCCGGTAGCGCCTGGCCGGAGGGGCGCGAATACCAGCCAAGAATGCGTTCACGCCAGGCCGGATCATCGCGAGCGTCGCGACGGGTCTCGTCGGCTGCGGCCGCGTACTCCCACTCCGACCAGCTGGGCAGGCGCGCATCCTGCGCCGCGCAGTAGGCGTTGGCGGCGAACCAGCTGACCCGCGTCACCGGCTGCCGTGCCTGACCTTCGGCGAGCTGCCTTGGGCCGATCCAGTGCGACAGGTACTCGCCATCGACGAAGACGCCGGGCGCGCGCCCGCGCTGCCACTCCGGGTTGGCCAGAACAAAAGCAAGGAAGTCCGCATTGCTGACCGGCGTGGCCATCATCCGGAACGCAGCCACCGGCACCGGCAGATCGCCGTCGCCGATGCGGATCACCGAGCGATACTCGCCGCGGTCGATCGACCGGTACGCGGCAGTCTGCTGCCCGGACAGCGCAAGCGCGGTAGCGGGCAGCAGGATCAGCGCGAGAAGCCAGCCCTGACTCATCTCAATGGGCCGCGCCTTCCGAACGAGGCGTTGATTCACGGACTCGTGCCACATCCTCCTTGCTGATGGCGCCGCCGCCGTTGTCCCAGCTGTTCAGCACATAGGTGAGGATGTTGGCGACTTCGTCGTCGGTCAGCTGGCTCATCGGCGGCATCACCGAATTGTAGTTCTTGCCGTTGACCGTCAGCGGGCCGTTGAGCCCGTTCAGGACCACGTCCACCAGCTGCTCATGCGAGTGACTGGCAATGTAGTCCGAGCCAGCCAGCGGCGGGAATACGCCCGGCAGGCCCTGGCCATTGGCCTGATGACAGACCGAGCAGGTGCCATTGAACAGCACGGAACCCGCCTTGGACTGCTCTTCCAGGGTGAGCGTACCTGCCGCTTTCGCTTCTGCAGCGACGGCGACGGGGGCCTGGCTGACGGCCTTGTCACCCAGGTAGACCGAGTCGACCTCCTTGCCCGAATAGACCGTCTTGTTCTCTTCGCCATCGACGCGGAGGATGGCCAGGGCGCCCTTGTTGAAGGCGCGGAAGATGGAGTGGTCGACCAGCACGTAGCTGCCCGGAACCTCGACATGAAAATCCGCCATCATGGCGCCGCCCGACGGAATCAGTGTGGTCTGGACGTTTTCCTGGAAGTGGGTGCCGCCTTCGTACCAGACCTTGTCGAAGATCTCGCCGATCACGTGGAAGCTGGACACCAGGTTTGGTCCGCCATTGCCGACGAACAGACGCACATTCTCGCCAACGTTGGCCGTGATCGCGTTGTCGCCAACCAGAGCGCCCTCCGAACCGTTGAACAGCACGTAGGTCGGGTGTTCGTCGATCGCTTTCTGCATGTCGAAGGCCTGGTAGCCCTTCTCGCGGTACTTGCCGACGGTGTAGAAGTCACCCTGCATGACGTAATACTCGTGATCCACCGGGGGCAGTCCTTCCGGTGGTTCCACCAGAATCAGTCCGTACATGCCGTTGGCCACATGCATGCCCACCGGCGCGGTGGCGCAGTGATAGACGTACAGGCCATGGTTCAACGCCTTGAAGGTGAACTGCGACTCGTGACCCGGTGCGGTAAAGCTTGACGCGGCGCCGCCACCCGGCCCGGTAACGCCATGCAGGTCGATGTTGTGCGGCATTTTGGAGTCCGGGTGATTCTTCAGGTGGAACTCGACGGTGTCGCCCTGGCGAACGCGAATGAAGCTGCCGGGAACAGTGCCGCCGAAGGTCCAGAAGGTGTAGGTCACGCCTTCAGCGATCTCCTTCTCCAATTCGATCACTTCAAGGTCGACAATGACCTTGGCCGGATGATCGCGACCGGTTGGTGGCGGTACTTGCGGCGGGCTGGTCAGCATGGCGTGGATCGGCTCGCCCTGTGGCGGCCCAAAATCGCCGGTCCTGGAGCCACCGGTGATGCTCTGCTGCGATGCCACGGTGGCCGGCCCACTGGCCGTGGATGAGCTGTCCTTGCAGCCTGGCAGCAGCAGCGAGCCGGCGAGCGCAAGCCCCAGAACAAGGCGGATCGATGGTGATTTCACGGGGAGACCTCTTCTTGGATGCGGATGTCAGGAGTTGGAATGTCTTGCGCCCGATGATACGCAGCGGCCGGCAGCGGTAACTTGTCGCAGGTCAAATCCGGAACTCATTTCTTGCCGTGCGCGGACAGGCATGGCCCGTTCTCGCGCCGTCGCGCGGATGCAGGGACCGTCAGTAGGCCACGGCGGCAAGAAAGCCCAGCGGGGAATGGTTTCGCGCGACGCTGACGATGAACGCGTACACCGCCAGCGCGGCAACGAACCAGATCCGCCGGGTTGGTCGTGACTTGCCGCGTTTCAAGGCCAGCGAGCCGAACACGATGTAGACGACCAGCAGCAGCACCTTGACCGTCAGCCAGGCATGCACGAAGGGATACTGGTGCAGGATGGTCACCAGCATCAGTGCAGCGGTGAGCAGCACGGTGTCGATGCAGTAGCTCAGGTAGCGCAGCGGTGCCCACATCGCAATCCGTTCGCGACCGGCCGCCACCAGCAGGCCGCGGAGGAGGAACAGCGCGCCGCTGGCGATCACCGCCGCCACGTGCACCCATTTGATCTGCAGGTAGTAGGCGATCATGGCTGCTGGCCCGTGCGCTGCGGCACAGGTCGCACGACAGCTGCCGGCTGACGGCACTGGCGAGTGTGATGCTCGTTACTGCACACGGGCATTCGGGCTCCTTGCTGAATTGCTGTCTTCACGTCGGGGGTGTGTCAAACGGGCCGTGCAGCAACGATGGTCCACCCCTGCACCGCCTCGCCCTGTTCCCGGCGCAGCGTGACCCGGCGGCAGTCGACTTCGTGAAAGCCCGCCGCTGCGAGCTGCGCCTGACAGGTGTGTTGCGAATGCCGATAACGACCGGTTTGCGGTGGCAGTTCGGTGGCATCACCGCTGCTGGCCTCGATACTGAAAGCAAACAGCCCACCGTGCTCCAGGCGCTCGTGAACCAGTGCGAAGATCGGCACCAGATCGGCGACGTAGACAAACACGTCGGCGGCTACGATCAGCGACCAGCGTCGCGCAGTTGCGCTGAGGAACTCGGTGACCTCCGCTGCATGCAGCGCCTGGTAGACGCCTTTGCGGCGAGCGTGCTCGAGCATTCTCGGCGACAGGTCCACCCCTTCGAGATGTTCCACCGCGTTGGCCAATGCCCGTCCCATGAGGCCGGTGCCGCAGCCGAGGTCCAGCGCACGCTGCCAGACATGGGAACGGTCGGCACCGAGCTGGGTGGCCAGTACGGCCGGGATGTCGTAGCCCAGCCGGTCTACCAGCGTATCCTCGAAACGGTCCGCGAAATCGTCGAACAGGCTCCGGATATAGCGATCCTCGACGGCGGCCGGCAGTTCGCCGCGAAGCGCCGCGCGAAGGTGCGCTACGGTCGGGTCATCCGAACCAAGCGCGGCGGCACGATCCAGGCTTTCCCGCGCGGAGGCACGATCATTCAGTCGAAGCTGCGTGCGGCCAAGCCAGGCCCAGTGCGAGGGCTCGGATGGCCGGGCATCAACCAGCTGCTCCAGCGTGCGCCGCGCGTGCGCCGGCTCGTTCGCGTGCAGTGCAGCAATCGCCAGCTCCAGCCACAGTTCCGGATTGCCGGGCTGCAGGGCGCGTGCGCGCTCGCGGCAGGCCAGCGCTTCCTCGGTGCGACCCGCGGACGTGCAGGTCCGGGCGAGTCCACGCCAGGCGTCCAGGTGGTCGGCCTGTTGTCCGATAAGAGTGCGGTAGGCGACGACGGCCTGGTCGAGTTGACCGAGCTGCCGCAGACAGTGTGCGCGATGCAGCTGCAATGCCGTCGAGGCAGGGGAGCAGACAAGCCCTTCATCCAGGGCAAGCAGCGCACCTGCGAAGTCGTCGTTCGCCATCCGCACCAGGGCCAGGGCATTCCAGGCGGAGGCCCGGTCCGGTGCCAGCTCGACGGCACGGGCGGCCAGCACGGATGCGGCGTCGGCATTGCCGGACAGGCGGGCCGCCAGCGACCCGTTGATGGCCAGATCTGCATCCTGCGGGGTGGCATCGGCCAGGGGCAGGAGCAGCGCGGCGGCTTCGTCCGGTACACCGCGCTGCAGCAGCAGTGTGCCCAGCAGCGGCCCGGCTTCGGATACGCCAGCACCCAGCAGCGCCCGGTAGGCCTGCTCGGCCTGCTCCAGATCGCCCTGACGGTGCAGGCGCCTTGCCCGGGAGAGGTTGGATTTCATCGTCGTCCGGAATAAGGCGAGGCGCGATGGTAGCCGATCACATCGCAGCTCAGGGCATGGCAGCACCACAGCCCGACACTGGCTTACCCCGGGTTGCCGTCGATTCGCGGTGTGAGGTAGATCCACAGCGAGCGCAGGGCCCAGGGCGTAAAGGCCAGCATCCAGCCGATGCCCGCAGCAATCTGCCAGTCCAGCGGGTCACTGACCAGCTCCGCCAGCACGCGGACCACGGCCACCAGCTGCACGCAGGCAAATGCCCAGAGTCCCACCCGGCCCAGCTGCAGCGGCCGTCCGGAATGGCCGTGACTGACGCGCGTCACCATGGCCACCAGCAGGCTGCCAAAGTAGCCGATGCTGAGTGCATGAATCGGCGCACGACCGAGAATGAAGTTGCCGTCGATCGCGAACCACAGGCTCTGCACGGTATACAGCAGCAGCGCCAGCGGTAGCCAGGCGAAGCCGACGAACAGCACGCGCAGAAGCGGTGGCGACGCCTGTCGTGGCCACCAGTTCCAGAGCAGCCAGCCGGTCAGCGCCAGCAGCGGGGCGTCGCTGATCCACAGCCAGTCGTAGGCGTGCGCCATCTCGAAACCGAGATGCAGCAGCAGTCCGGCCCAGAATGCCGGCACCGCCCAGCCGGGTCGGTACTCGCGATAGCCAGCAAGCACGCAGCGCGCGAAGAACGGCAGCATCCGGTGGCAGACCGTGAAATAGATCGGCAGCAGGAAGCCGAAGCCACCGATCTTGATCGATGCATACATCAGCCGCCCGTCCGGATGGTGCAGGTAAACCGCGAACAGCAGCAGCCCGCACCAGCCCAGACACAGCGCGAACAGCGCCGACTGGGAATGTACGATCCCCGGCCCCGGAGCCAGCTGCACGCGCAGCAGCTGCAGCAAGCCGTACAGCCAGGCCAGCAGGCCCAGCACAATGCCGATGTGCAGCAGGCGCGGATGATTGGCCATCCCGATGGTTGTGAGAACGTACGCCAGCGCGAGGCCGATGCCGATTGGCAGATAACGACGCACTGCCAGTGCCGGTTGACCCAGCCAGCGCGGAAACACGGTGAGCAGGAAGCCGAAGATGAACGGCGAGAACACCAGATACTGCATCAGGATGGCGTGGCCCCAGCCGGCGGGAATCGGCGATGGCGTCACCGGCGGCCAGCGCAGCTCGACCAGATGCCAGGTCCACCAGCCCATGCCCAGCAGCAGGGCGATCATTCCGGCAAAGAACAGCAGACGGTGCGGCGCTATCGGCAGCAACGCGAGGTTTGGCATGGACTTCGGAGCAGGCGTGTTCATGTGCGAATGATGCGCGTTTCCACCCGGATTTGCCTTGACCTGCGTCAGTCGCCGAAATAGAGAGGCGCGACGGCCTCGGGGAAGGCCGTCGCGCCGGGTGGTGGCTGCGGCAGGGGGGGGGCCGCGGCCACGACTACCTAGTTGCCGGAAGTGCTTCCGGCGGATGATCGACGCAGCCACAGTGCCGCCGTGAACAGCGCGATCATGAAGGCACCAACGGCGAAGATGGTGTCGCCCGGCACCCGCATCCACACCAGCAGATCGAAGATCGGCTGGCCCATGAACTCGGCCGAACGCGCGTACCAGTAGCCCCTCTCCAGCGCGGCATTGAGCTGCAGCACGCCCATCGGCAGCAAGGTCAGCAGCGCCATCAGCGAAAGGCCGATATTGAGCGACCAGAAACCGCCACGGAGCAGCCCTTCGCGCCAGTGCGCATCGGGCTTGAGGCCGCGCAGGCAGAACAGCATCAGGCCGATGCCGAGCATGCCGTACACACCGAACAGCGCGGTATGACCATGCAGCGGCGTGAGGTTCAGGCCCTGCATGTAGTACAGCGCCAACGGCGTATTGATCAGGAAGCCGAACAGGCCGGCCCCGACCAGGTTCCAGAACGACACCGCGAGGAAGAACATGATCGGCCACCGATAGCGCGACATCCACGGCGTGGCGCGGCCATGCGACCAGGTCTCGTAGGCTTCCATGCCGATCAGGGCCAGCGGCACCACCTCCAGCGCCGAGAAGCTGGCACCGAGCGCGATAACTGCGGTCGTGGTGCCGGCAAAGTACAGGTGGTGGAAGGTGCCGAGCACGCCGCCAGCCATGAACACGATGGTGGCGAACAGCACGTTGACCGTGGCCGTGCGCGCCCGCACCAGGCCGAGCTTGACGAACAGGAAGCTGATCACCGCCACCGCGAAGACCTCGAAGAAGCCTTCCACCCACAAGTGCACCACCCACCAGCGCCAGTATTCGACC
>JAGRJX010000168.1:8016-10826 GCA_020442545.1 Lysobacterales bacterium | reverse complement strand
TCACCTGACACTGCTCGGCTTCCAAGTGACATGTGAACGCCACTTATTCAGCGTTGCCTTAAGCGATGCCGAGTTTCTCCAGCAGCGCGGAACGATCCAGATTCTGTGATTCGCTGTCGCGACGGCCGCGGTATTCGAAGGTGCCGGCTTCCAGGCCGCGCGGTGACACCACGATGCGGTGCGGCACGCCGATCAGCTCGATGTCGGCGAACATCACGCCCGGACGCAGACCGCGGTCGTCCAGCGCCACATCCAGGCCGGCCTTCCGCAGGTCGGCGTAAAGCGCCTCGGCGGCTTCGATGGTGGCGGCATCGCCCTTCGGGTTGATCATGCAGACCACGGCATCCCACGGGGCCATCGGCTGCGGCCAGATGATGCCGGCGTCGTCGTGGTTCTGCTCGATGGCGGCAGCCACGATGCGCGACACGCCGATGCCGTAGCAGCCCATCGACATGACCCGCGCCTTGCCGTTCTCGTCGAGCACGGTGGCGTCCATGGCGGCGGCGTATCGGTCGCCCAACTGGAACACGTGACCGACCTCGATGCCGCGCGCGATGGCGAGGTTGCCCTTGCCGTCGGGTGACGGATCGCCTTCGACCACGTTGCGGATGTCGGCGACTACCGCTGGTTCCGGCAGATCCCGGCCCCAGTTGACGCCGGCGATGTGGAAACCGTCGCGGTTTGCCCCGACGACGAAGTCCGACATCGCAGCAACAGTGCGGTCTGCAATCACTCTGACGCGACGCTCGATGTTCGGAGCGCGTGATGAGAATTCGTCGATTCGGACTGCTTCTAAGGCTCTGGTGGACACCTTCGTGGGGAGTCCGACTGGGCCGAGAAACCCTGGCGAACAGCCGAATGCAGCCCGAATCTCACTTTCTTCGGCAGTGCGGAAGCCGCCAATGCCGTCCAGCTTGGACAACTTGATCTCATTCACGCTGTGATCGCCGCGCACCAGCGCCACGATCAATTGCGGGTCTTCGCCATCCACACAATAGACAACGGTCTTAGCCGTGCGCGTCAGCGGAATGCCCATCAGTTCGGCGACCGCCTCGCAGGTGGTCTGCGTCGGCGTGTCGACATCGCGCAGGTCTTCGGCCGGCCCGGCGCGCTCGCCCGGCGACACGGCTTCGGCCATCTCGACGTTGGCGGCGTAGTCGCTGCCGTCGGAGAAGGCGATGGCATCTTCACCCGAGTCCGCCAGCACGTGGAACTCGTGCGAGGCCGAACCGCCAATGGCGCCGGTATCGGCATGCACGGCGCGGAAGCCGAGGCCCAGACGGGTGAAAACGCGCTCGTAGGCGCGGTACATGTTCCAGTACTCGGTATCGAGGCTTTCGGCGTCGATGTGAAAGCTGTAGGCGTCCTTCATCAGGAATTCGCGCGCGCGCATCACGCCGAAACGCGGGCGAATCTCGTCGCGGAACTTGGTCTGAATCTGGTACACGGTCAGCGGCAGCTGCTTGTAGGACTTCAGCTCGTTGCGCGCGAAGTCGGTGACCACTTCCTCGTGGGTCGGGCCGTAGCAGAACTCGCCGTGCTTGCGGTCGCTGATCTTCAGCAGCTGGCCGCCGAACTTCTCCCAGCGCCCGGTCTCTTCCCACAGTTCCTTCGGCTGCACCGACGGCATCAGCATCTCGACGGCGCCGGCGGCGTTCATTTCCTCGCGGACGACGTTCTCGACCCGGCGCAGCACCTTCAGGCCCAGCGGCGACCAGGTGTAGATGCCGGCGGCCAGCTTGCGGATCATGCCGGCGCGCAGCATCAGCTGATGGCTGGCGATCTCGGCGTCGGCGGGGACTTCCTTGGTAGTGCTGAGGTGGAACTGGGACAGGCGCATCGGGGCGTCATCAATCGCGGAAAGGGCCGCGCATTGTACCGGGGTCGCGGTGAACGCGTGGCTCCATGATTCGCCGGGGCATTGCCTTGAGGCCTATCGGTCGCTTCCGGAGCCTGGCGAAGGGACGATGTTGGTGTCGTGGCGAACGCGCACGGTTTCGTAGGGGCGACCCTCGGGCGGGCTGTCGCTCAGGTGAACGACGCCACTGGCGTCGGTCCATCGATAGACGGCGGGTGCGTAGTCGGGCGAGGCCGGATCATCGCGCGGGTCAAGGGGTTTGCCAAACACCAGCTCGTGAACGGGTGCCGGCAGGTGCTGCGGCGCGAAGTAGAGCACGGCACCGAAGGCGGCTGCCGCAGCCAGCAGCAGCCACAGCAGCGTGCGGATGGCTCCGCCGCGCTGCCGTTGATGGGTCATTCGCAGTAGGCCTCCCATTGCTGTTCGGCCAGCGAGACCTGTGTCTGGCGCTGCTCGTCGCTCAGGGTTTCGCTTTCGCCATCGCCGTCAGTGTCCATGGTGACCACTTTGGCGCTGTTCAGGATGTCGAGGTTGGCGCGGACCTTCTTGCACAGTGGGCTCAGCTCCACTTCGGGCTCGGCGACAGCGTCATTCCGGGCCGGGCGTGGCTCGCGCATGGACGTCGCTTCATAGGTCGAGCCTTTCGGCGGGGGCGCCTGGGTGTAGTGGGTCACGCCGTTGTTGTCGGTCCACTTGTAGACCTTCTGTTCGCCAGCGTGGACGGACGGCATGGCAACTGCCAGCATCAGTGGAACCAGGATCTGCATCATCTTGTGCATGGCGTACTCCGGCGCTCGGATCAAGAGTCCTAGGTAGCATCGGTCGCCCGACTCCGCAAGTTTTTCCGGATCAGCCGGACAGGCCGGGTGGTCAATCGGTACACTGACGCAAACTGCGGGAGCGTCAATGAGCAACGAAGTCGAAGCCGCGCCGCGACCATCGCGCGGCATCT
>JAGRJX010000168.1:0-7889 GCA_020442545.1 Lysobacterales bacterium | reverse complement strand
CGCATCGCGCGCCTGACCGGCACGCAGAGCGAATTCGGGACCCAGTACGACAGCCTGGCCGATCTGATCAGCTTTGGCATGGCGCCGGCGCTGGTGATGTACCACTGGGCGCTGGTGGGCCTGAAGGCTTACGGGCCGGTGTGGGGCAAGGTTGGATGGACTGCGGCATTCCTCTATGCAGCCTGTGCGGCATTGCGGCTGGCGCGCTTCAATTCGCAGGTCAGCGTGATCGACAAGCGCTGGTTCATCGGGCTGGCCAGCCCGGCGGCGGCCGGTCTGCTGGTGTCGTTCATCTGGGTGATGACCGACTTCGAGGTCAGCGGACGGCGTCTGGAATATGTGGCGCTGGGCGTGACGCTGGCAGCGGCACTGCTGATGGTCAGCCGATTCCGCTATTTCAGCTTCAAGTCCTTGCCGATTGCCGACCGCGTGCCCTTCATCGTGGTGCCGCTGGCGCTGCTGGTGATCGTGGCGCTGTATCTGGCCCCGTCGAAGCTGCTGCTTGCGGTGACCGCCGTCTACGCGGTCTCGGGGCCGATTTCCTGGCTGCTGGGGCGTCGCCGTCGCAGCGCTGGAGCAGCGGTCGAGGGGGCGGATGCGGAGTCGAAGGCCGGCCAATGAGCGCCGTTGCGGCTGACGACGCGGTGCAGCTGGAGCGGCGCATGCTGCCGCTGCTGGCCGAATTGAGCCAGCAGCTGGCGCTGTCCCTCGACCTGGAGCAGACGCTGCGCCAGGCGGTGGATCGCATCGCCGATTTCATGCAGGCCGAAGCCGCGGCGGTGTTTCTGGCGGACGGCGAGAACCTGGTCTGCCGTGCCTGCGCGGGTCCGGTTGACGTTCGCGGCCTGAGCATTCCGAGGACGCGCGGCATTCTCGGTCGCACCGTGGAGCGCAACGCGCCGCAACTGGTGCGCGACGCGCATGCCGATCCGGACTTCCTCAACGCCATCGATGAGAACACCGGATTCGTCACCCACAGTGTGCTTTGCGCGCCGCTGTCCACCGCCGAAGGGCCGATTGGTGCGCTGCAGGTGCTGAACAAGCGCGACGGCGGTCTGTTCGACACCGCGGATCGCGATGCGCTGCGCCTGCTGGCCGCGCCCACCGCGCTGGCGGTGTCCGGCGCGCGCATGGCCGAGGAACTGCTGGAGCAGAACCGCATTCGACGCGAACTGACAATGGCGCGCCGACTGCAGCGCTCGCTGCTGCCGAGACGTCGTCGCGGCGGCTATCCGGTGCGCGCGCTCAACCTGCCGGCGCGGGAGATTTCCGGCGACTTCTACGATTTCTTCGACCTGCCGGACGGGCGCATCGCCTTTGCCTCCGGCGATGTCTCCGGCAAGGGCCTGGATGCCGCCTTCCTGATGGTGCGCTGCGCCAGCCTGCTGCGCTGGGCTGGCAAGGAAGGCCTGCCGCCGTCGCAATGGATGGCGCGGGTCAACGATGAGCTGGGCGAGGCCATCGCGTCGGGCATGTTTGTCTGCGCCGTGGCCGGCTACTTCGAGCCGAAATCGCAGACTGCCGTCTGGGCCAGCGCTGGATTTCCGCCGCTGCTGCGGGTGGATCGTGAGGGTGGCGTGCAGCGCTTCGATGCTGAAGCACCGCCGCTGGGAATCATGGACGGCATCGATTTTCCGGAACAACAAACCGACCTTCGCGACGCGTCGCTGTATCTGTATTCCGATGGCGTCACCGACGTGCGTGATGGCGACGGCGGCACGCTGGACGTGGCAGGCGTCGAGGCACTGCTGGCCGAACTGGCCACGCTCAAACCCGAGCCGCGCCTGCGCGCCATCGTCCGCCGGCTGCGCGGCTACCGCCTGACCGATGACACCACGCTGTTGCTGATCGAAGGCGGCCACGGCAATTCGCCGGAGCTGCTCGACATCGCCTTCCCGGCGCGGCCCGAGGAACTGGCCAACATGCGCCGTCGCTGCCATGAGGCGCTGCAGCGCGTTGGCGTCGACGAACAGCTGGCCGGGGCGCTGATCCTCGCCATCGACGAGGCGGCCGCCAACGTGATCCGTCATGCCTACGGCGGCGCCTGCGGCAGCCGCGTCGAGCTGCGCATGACGCAGCGTGAAGACGCCGGTGGCGAGCGGCGCCTGAACATCGAATTGCGGGATTTTGCCCCCTGCGTCGATCCTTCGGTTGTGAAGGCCAAAACGCTGGGAGAGTGCCGGCCCGGTGGTCTTGGCGTGGCGATGATCGACGAAATCATGGACGGTTGGGACCTGCAGCCCGCGCCCGACGGCAAGGGCAACCGGCTGCGCATGTGGAAACAGCTGCCGCCAGGTGAACGGCCGCCACGACAGACCAATGAGGAAGCGAGACCCGCATGAAACGCTGCCATACCGAAGAACGAAACCAGCACCGCGTGGTGGTGCTGTCCGGCGAGGTCGACCTCAGCTGGTCGCAGCAGGTGCGTCGCGAGGTGCTGAATGCGCTGAAGTCCAGCGACCGGGTTGCCGTGGACCTGTCGGCGGTGAGCTATATCGACTCCTCGGGCATTGCCGCCCTGGTGGAGGGCTTCCAGCAGGCGCGCGGCAAGGGACAGCAGTTCGTGCTGCTGTCGGCGTCGCCGCCTGTGTTGGCGGTGCTGAAGCTGGCGCGCCTGGACAAGGTGTTTCAGCTCGTGGACAAACTTGATTGATGGAAGCGTTGCTGCGCCCCTTCGAACTGCTGGGTCGGCGCACGGTTGCCGGGCTGGCGGCGCTCGGCTACGGCGGCATGCTGCTGCTGGACGCGATCCGCTTCACCCTGGTCGGCTGGCGTATCGGGCAGCCGGTGCGGCTGCGCATGGTGTTCGAGCAGATGCGCCAGGTTGGTGTCGATGCCATCCCGATCGTGTCGATGCTGGCGCTGACCATCGGCATCATGCTCGGCATCCAGTTCATCGCCGCGCTGAGCGAATTCGGCGCCGAGAGTCAGGTGATCGTGGCATCGGCAAAGTCGATCACCCGCGAGTTCGGTGCGCTGATCACCGGGATCGTCGTGGCTGGACGCAGCGGCTCGTCCTTTGCCGCACGGCTGGGCTCGATGATGGTGTCGCAGGAGGTCGATGCACTGGCGGTGACCGGCGTCGAGCCGGTGCGCTACCTGGTCGCACCGGCATTGATCGCCATGCTGATCATGCTGCCCTGCCTGACGCTGTTCGCTGACCTGGTGGCGATCCTCGGTGCCGGACTGTATTCCGCCGGCCCGCTGGACATGAGCCTGTCCGGCTACCTGTGGCAGACCCTGCACCTGCTGACGCCGCGCGACGTCTGGGAGGGCGTGTCCAAGAGTTTCGTGTTCGCCACGCTGATCACCCTGATCGGCTGCGCGACCGGTTTTTCGGTGACCGGCGGCGCTGAAGGCGTGGGCCGCGCCACTACCCGCGCCGTGGTGCTGTCGATCAGCGCGCTGGTGATCGCCGACATGATCTTCAGTTTCTTCCTGAATCGGTGATTGGTGATTCGTGATTCGTGATTGGTTGGAGCGTAGGTATATCGGGGTGGCGTGGTTCTTGCCACGAGCTCGGCGTGTGCGGTAATTGCTTTGGAGGCGGCTTTGACGAATCACCAATCACCAATCACCAATCACCGCGAGGAAGCGCCAGCGACCGAGGCCGTCATTGACGTCACCGGTCTGGAAGTCCACTACGGTCGTCGGCGCATCCTGCACGGCATCGACTTCCGGGTGATGCCCAACGAGATCCGGGTGATCATGGGCGGCTCCGGTTCCGGCAAGAGCACCCTGCTGCGCGCGCTGCTGGGCCTGAAAAAGCCGACCCGTGGCGTGGTGAAACTTCTCGGAACCGATATCGCACGCGCCAGCGACGCACAGCTGTTGGCGCTGCGCCGGAAGATGGGCGTCAGCTTCCAGGGCGGCGCGCTATTCACCTCGATGACGGTTGGCGACAACGTCGCCTTGCCGCTGCGCGAACACACCGATCTGGACGAGAATACCGTCCGCATCATGAGCCGCCTCAAGCTGGAGGTGGTCAATCTCGGCGGTTTCCAGGACCTGATGCCGGCGCAGCTGTCGGGCGGCATGGTCAAGCGCGCGGCGCTGGCCCGCGCCATCGTGATGGACCCGAGGCTGCTGTTCTTCGACGAGCCGTCGGCCGGCCTCGATCCGGTGGTTTCGGCCGAGCTCGATGAGCTGATCCTGCAGCTGCGTGACGCCATGCGCATGAGCATCGTGGTGGTCACCCATGAACTGGAAAGCGCGTTCAAGATTGCCGACAGCATCACCGTGCTCGACCAGGGCAAGGTGCTGCTGACCGGCAGCGTCGACGAGGTGAAGGCATCCGGCAACGAGCGCATCCAGGACTTGCTCAACCGCCGGCCGCGAGAGGTCGAAGTTAACGTTGACGAATACCTGCGACGGTTGACCGAAGAGGAAGGCTAACAGGACGGAGTGCTGGGATGTCCGTCGCTGGAAGCTGGACTGGCCGACAATGGGCTCACAGAACAATCACCGTTCATGGTGAGCGCCGCCGCCGTTCGTGATGAGTGCAGTCGCCGTTTGTGGTGAGCATCGTCGAACCATGAACGGGTGATCGGCGGTAGTGCATGGTTCGACTGCGCTCACTACGAGCGGATGTGATTTCGAGACGTCGTGAACGTCAAACGTGTCGACTTCTCCGGGTAACTGCAGTTCTCCGCATACAATTCACCCCATGACAACTGCAGATGCCGACAAGGACATCCTCACTTCAGTGACCAACGTTACTGACTCAACAGCAGCTGACCGCGGCGCGGGATTGCATTGGCAGCTCTTCGCGCTGGTCTACGACCTGTTTCCATTGGCTGCCATCGTCTTCTTTGGATCGGCGCTGGCCTACGCCTTGAACGGTGCGGCACCGGTGACGCCGGGCAGTTGGCAGAGCCACGTGGCGTTCGTATTCCTGCTGCTGCTCTGCTTCGGTTACTACGGCCTTTCATGGCGGCGCGGCGGACAGACGCTGGGCATGCGCACCTGGCGTCTGACCTTGCGTGGCGAGGAAGCTGCGGTTCCGGGCTGGTCACGCCTGTTGCTGCGCTGGCTGATTGCCTGGCCTTCGCTGCTGCTGGCCGGTATGGGCTACTGGATTGCGTTGTTCGATCCGACGCGCCGGACCTGGCCGGATCGCCTCAGCGGCACCTGGATCGAGCGGCTGCCAGAACGCTGAGCGCGCCGGCTCCACTCGGCAGTCACCCTTCACGGCCCTTGCGCCTCAGACCTGCCGACGGAAGTACAGCCAGGAAGCGGCCATCAGCAGCAGCGGGGGCAGCAGGTTGGCCAGACGCTGATCGATGCCGTAGACGTCCGCCATGTTCAGCATCAACTGGCGCATCAGCAAGTGGTAGCCGACGGCGATGACCACGCCGATCATCAGGCGCTTGCCGAACCCACCCGAGCGCAACGTGCCGAAAGCAAAGGGCAGGGTGGCCATCAGCATGGCGAGGATGTTGAGCGGATAGAACCAGCGCTGCCAGTAGGCGCTGGCAAAGGCCCGGGCGTCGAGCTTGTTCCGGGTCAAGTAGTCGAGGCTTTCGGACAGCTCACGGGTCGACAGGTAGCGTGGTCGCGATGTGCCAAGACTCAGCACCTGCGGATCGAGTTCCGACGGCCAGCGTTCGGAATCCAGTCTCTCGGTCCGGACCTGATCTTCCTCGAAGTGGCTGCGGGTCAGCTGGTAGAGCGTCCATTCACCGTGCCGGTGTTCGGCGCGTTTCGCGGCGGTGATCGACAGCAGTCGGCCGTCGGGATCGAAGGCGAACAGGTCGACATCGGACAGTTCTACCCGCTGTTCGGCACCTTCGCCACGCACCAGGCCCTGTCTGGCGTTGAGGTAAGTGTCGCCTTCGCGCGCCCACAGGCCGGACCACTTGGCCACCGCCATGTGGTCGGATTTGGCCGCGACCACCAGCGCCTGTGCCTGTTTTTCGCCGGCCGGCCCAACGGTTTCGGCCACCAGCATCATCAGGCCGGTGAGTACCAATACGGCGACCAGCAGGCCGCGCACGATGCGCCGTCGCGACAGGCCGGCGGCGCGCAGGGCGGTCAGCTCCGAGCGCGCCGCCAGTGCGCCCAGCCCGAGCAGTGCGGCCAGCACCATCGCTGTGGGGAACAGCTCATAGGCACGACGCGGCAGCGTGTACAGCGTGTACAGCAGGGCACCGCCGAGGTGATAGCTGCCTTCGCCCAGTTCGTCGAGCTCGGAAGCGAAGGCGGTGATGCCGTCAAAGCCCAGCAAGAGTAGCCAGACCGGCAGCAGCATGCCGAGCACGGCGCGCACGACCAGGTGATCGTGGATGCGCCAGCCCAGACGGCGTGCGAGGCTCATGCGCGGGGCTCCCGCAGCGTCGCGCGGGGCTGCGGCAGCTTCTGCGCGCGCCAGAGCAACCAGACGCCTGCCACAAACACCGGTGCATGCACCCACCACAGGCCCAGCCATGCGGGCACGCTGCCATCCGCCAGCCAGGCGCGACCGAGACCCAGCAGGTTAAAGTAGACGATGTAGGCAACCAGTGCCAGCAGCAGGCCACCATGGCGTGAGCTGCGTGGTGGCGAGCGAGCCAGTGACAGCGCCAGCAGCGCCAGCAGAAGAGTCGCCAGCGGTGCGGCCAGGCGCCAGTGCAGTTCGGCGCTGTCTGCCGGCTGGCTGCTGTCCAGCAATGCCACGGTTGGCAGGCGTTCCTGATCAGTGCCGGAGTCGTTCGGCTCGCTGTCCGGCACGCGGATGTCGTTGCGCTCGAAGCGCATGATCCGGAAGTTGCTCTGTCCCGGACGCCCTTCCACGCGGAAGCCGTCCTGCAGGCTGAGATAGCGCTCCTCGCCCTGACTTTCGCGGAACAGCTCGCCCGAGCGCGCGGTGACCACGTCCACGCGGCCGTCCTTCTTGGAGTGCACGAACAGCCGTTTGAACCGGCTGCCGTCGCTCGACATTTCAGCCAGGTAGACGACGCTGGCACGGCCGGGTATTTCGACGAAGCGTCCGGGTTCGAGACCGGCGACCAGCAGCGAACGATTGGCCGCGTCGATCATGTCCTTGGATCGGCTCAGCGCCGACGGCGTCCACCACAGCGAGGCCATCGCCACCAGCACGACGATCGGCAGCACCAGTAGCGCAATCGCTCCAAGCAGGCGCTGCGGGCCGACCCCGGCTGCGGCCAGCACCGCCATTTCCGAGTCCCGGTACAGGCGTCCCACCGCCAGCAGAACGGCGAGGAACAGCGCCAGCGGCAGCAGGATCGGCAGGAACCGCACCGAGCGCAGGCCCAGCTGCGACATCAGCAACCCTGCCGGGAACTTGCCGCGCGCCACCTCGCCCAGCATGTCGGCAACGATGCCGCCCAGGCTCAGCAGTGCCAGCACCAACGTCACCGCCAGCAGGGTGGTCAGCAGTTCGCGCAGCAAGTAGCGGTCGAGCACGCGCATCGGGTTGGGCAGCTTCCTCGGGACAGAGTGAATGCGGGTCGGCAGTGGCTGATACTTGTTCAGCATTGCCCTAGAATGGCGGTCTTTCGTGTGCGGCGTCCGCTGCGCGCAACACTTCATCGCGCCATCTGCCCGCCGATCCGAAGGCCGCGAAGGCGCCAATTGTACGGAATGGAGCCCGCATGGCACTCGAACTTTCCCTGAATCGCACGCATCCGGCCGAAATCGACAGCGATTGCCTGATCGTAGGCCTCTTCGCTGACCACCAGCTCGAAGGCAGTGCCGCTGAGCTCGACCAGCGCGGCGAAGGTCGCCTGAAGGCGCTCATCGAGTCCGAGGACGTCAGCGGCAAGGCCGGCAAGACCGCATTGCTGCATGGCCTGCCGGGCGTGGCCGCAAAGCGCGTGCTGCTGGTCGGTCTCGGCGAGCGCGAGCGCTTCGATGCCGGCGCCTTCCAGAAGGCGGCGGATGCCGCCTTC
>JAGRJX010000167.1 GCA_020442545.1 Lysobacterales bacterium | reverse complement strand
CTAAGCTGCGAACTCGTCAAACGCGTATGGATGCACGATGACCGAGAAGAGCATGGTGGCGGTATTTCTGCACGAACAGGCGCTGGAAGTGCTGGGAGCGACGGTGAAGCCCTATCTGAGTGACGGGCCGGCAGGGCCGCATCTGCTGCGTCGCGAGGTGGATGTCGGTGGTGCCTTCGTCGAGGTCAGCATGGATGGACGCGACAAGGACGGGAACCCGGTCGAACTCGAGCTGATGGTCCCCACCGGCTTCATCCGGCTGGTGGTGTCGGTGCGCAGCGATGGCGACTTCGGTTTCGTCTGAGGCGGAAGGCAGGACGATCGGGATGATCGGTCGCTCATGCAGCTGAACGCGCTTGTTGGCCGCTTTGTATCCGGGATAGACTGCGCCGACGACTTCCGGAGCCGCACGCATGTCGCGAACCGATTCACGCCTGACCCCGATCCTGTCGAGCATGATCGCGCTGGCCTTTGGCATGGCGACTGGCTCTGCGCACGCCTCTCTGTGCGGCGGTGATGCGGGACGTGCGCCGCTGCCGCTCCGTGAAGGGCTTCTGGTTCCGGTGAGCCCGCAGTTGGCAGCTGGTCCCGGCGCGCTGGAATTTCAGGGGACGCCACTGGGCATGAATGTGAGCGAAGACCTGTCGGTAGACCGCGTGCTGCAGCGGCTACGGCAAAGGGACTGCGTGGTGGATGAGTTTGCCGGCTATGTGCCGAAGACCCGCTTCGACAACACGCCATACCGCTTCAGCATGGACTCCAGCAAGAAGTTCACTGCCGAGGAATTCGATGCCTGGATGAAGAAGCGCGGTGTTCGCATTGCGACCGGCCCCACGTCCAAACCGGCCGCTGCAACGCAGGACAAGGCAGTGCAGCCGGGCAGCGCGTCCGGGGACGCCGCCAAGGGCGCGCGGCCGGGTAACGTCGATCTGGTCGAGGACTGACCTGCCGCGCTCGGCGTCGCCGCTCAGTGGTTGATGACGACCTCGCTCTTCACCGAGTTGGCGATGAAGCAGTACTTGTGTGCGCTGACGTGCAGCTTGGCCAAACCAGCGGCGTCCGGTGCCTGGCCGTCGGCAAACTGGACCTCCGGGTTCAGCGTGATCCGCGTCACCGCCTTGCGTCCGTCATCGGTACGTCCGATCTCGCAGTCGGCATTGTCCTCATAGCGCAGCACCCGGTTTCCGAATTTGTGGGCCAGCGCGAGGAAGGTCAGCATGTAGCAGGATGCCAGTGCCGCGACCAGACCTTTCTCGGGATCCACGTAGTCGGGATTGCCGCCAAAGCTTGCGGCGGTGGATGCGCGAACGGATTCGCCGCCGGCAAATTCCCAGCGGTGATCCTTGCCATAGTCGCCGTCGTTGCCGTCGCCGGCCGTCCAGAGAATGCGTGCGCCGTGCCCGGACATGATTGATTCCTCCGTGTTGATGGTGGCCGATCCTGCTGCCATGCCTCATCCTTGCCCAACCATGTGCGGAAGGCAATCAAAATCGTCGAAGCCTGCGGGGTCGGCTTCGCGGCGGGTAGGCATCGCCCGGCTGATGTCCAAGCGCGGACTGTGCTCGCGTCGCGAAGCTGCAGCGATGGTGCGTGCAGGTCGGGTGCGGGTCAACGGACAGCGGATAGTTGATCCGGAGCATCCCTGCGACGAGCGCGCAGACCGGGTCCAGGTCGATGGCGAAGCGACCGCTGCTACCCGTCCGGTCTATCTGATGCTGAACAAGCCGCGCGGGCTGATCTGCTCGGCCAGTGACGAGCGGGGACGCGACACGGTTTACCGCTGCCTTGAGGGTGCGCTGCTCGACCAGCAGCCGCTGCCGTGGGTTGCGCCGGTCGGGCGCCTGGACAAGGCCAGCGAAGGGCTGCTGCTGTTCAGCAACGACCCGGAATGGGCGGCACGGATCACCAGCCCGTCTTCCGGTCCGGACAAGACCTATCACGTGCAGATCGACCGCGTTGCGGATGACGCGCTGATCGAGGCCCTGCAGGCCGGGGTCGATGACGCCGGTGAACAGCTGGCGGCGAAGGCGGTCGCACGGCTACGCGCCGGACAACGCAACAGTTGGCTGCAGATCACGCTGGACGAGGGGCGCAACCGGCAGATCCGTCGATTGCTCGCCGCAAACGGTGTCGCCGTCAAGCGGCTGATCCGTGTCGCGGTGGGTGACTTGCCGTTGGGTCAGCTTGCCAAGGGCGCGTGGCGGGCACTCGATGATGTCGAGGTTCAGGCGTTGAGTCGTCATCGCCGGTTTTCGCGCTGATCAATCAGCAAGCGCAGCCGATCCAGCATGCGCACGGTCGAGGGATCGCGGGATCGGGTGATCGTGGTTGACAGGCTGGTCATGATGTCGGTCGGCACGGGATTCTCCACATCCGGAAACAGCAGGCCGCAGACCGCGCGCACCAGCGCCAGCCGCTTGCGAGGTTCGATGGTCAGCGAGCTGCCGATGTCGGCGCCGATATTGGCGGCGTGCGCGATGTGCTGGCAGCCTTCGCGTTCTCGCCCGGACTCAAGGGCAATTTGCCCCAACTGATGGTAGACGCCAACCTTTACTGAAGCCTTGTCGATGCCGAGGCGTTCGATGCGCTCCCGGGTCCGGGCAATCTCGGCTTCGGCTTCCGCGAAATCGCGCTCGGCGATCAGCAGCCGTCCCAGTTGCAGGTGGTAGCCGATGTTGCGCTCGGCCTGCTCCGGGTCGGCCTCCTTGAGAATCGACTGGGAGGTGATCAGGGCCTCGCGTGCTTCGCGCAAGCGGCCTGCCTCCTGCAGCGACGCCGCGTAATGGCGCCATGTCGCTCCGGTGCGCGCGACCCGTTCGCCGAGCATCCGACGCCGGAAGGCCAGCCGGTCGGCCTGCAGCTCCACGGCGCGTTCATGCTCGCCAAGGTTGGTGTAGACGCTGCCAAGGTTGCCAAGGCCGGTCCAGTAGGAAGGATGTTCCTCGCCGTACAGCCGCTTGAGAATGGCAACCGCGGTTTCCTCCAGCTCGCGGGCCGACTCGAAACGCCCGTCCCGGCGCAGGCGAATGCCGAGGGTCATCAGGATTTCGGCGCGTTCGGAAGCCGCATCGTCGCCAAAGTCCTCCAGCTCGCGCACGGTCTTGCGCAGAAGGGTCTCGGCTTCGTCCCCGCGATCCATCGTTCCCAGAAAGTACGCCAGCACCATTCGGGTCGACGACGGTCCCTCGTACAGCGGAGTGCCGGATTCGGTCCACAGTTCCTGTGCCTCCTTGAGGATCCGCACGCCTTCTTCGTGATTGCCGCGATTGCCCAGGGCGAGTCCGAGAACATGGTAGGCGCGTGCCAGGGCCGGCAGGTCTTCCCGGTCCGGCGGCTGTCCGCTGTCAGCCTCCCGAAGCAGTCGCAAGCTGTCGCGCACCATGGCTTCGGCGTCCTCGTCGCTGCTGGTCCGGGTCATCAGCCAGCCACGCTGGACGCCGACGCGTCCCGCCTCGCGCAGGTTTCCCGTTTCGAGGTAGAGATCGTGTGCAGCGGCGAGAAGCTCACCCGGTTCGGAAACCAGGCCCAGCGCCTGCTCTGTACCGGCCAGCTCTTCCATCAGCCAGGCACGGAGCGCCTTGTTTCCGTCGTCGTTGGCTCGGTTGAGCAGGCGTTGCTGCCCCTTCAGCAGCAATTCCCTGACGCTGATCTGCCGTCCCTGATTTCGTGAGGGATGAGCCAGACTGAACGTTGAGCGCAGGAATGCCAGCGCCTCGTTGGCACGCTGCGCTTCGTTGACCGCAATGTCACGCTGTTCGGCGACCAGACGCGCCTGGTGCTGTGCGTACAGCAGGCCGCCCAGCAGTGCGGCAAACAGCGTGAGGGCCAGCCCCGATGCCAGGGCATGACGGCGCAGGAACAATCCAGCGCGGTATCGCCAGTTTCCCCGTCGCGCCATGACCGGGCGGTGCTGCAGATAGCGTGCGATGTCGTTGCTGAGCGCGAGCACGGTCTGGTAGCGCTTGCTCGGATCGGCGCGTAGCGCCTTCATCAGTACCGCATCGAGATCGCCGCTGAGCGCGCGACGAAGGGTACGCGGCGACTGCTTGCGTGCCTCGGCGATTCGCAGGCGGTCGGTCGGGTCTGTGCTGTGTCGCTGGTAGGCGTTGCTGGCCGCCACCGGACGGCTGTTGAGGATCGCCGCGGCGGCCTCCGCGCCGCTGCCGCCGGTGATGCGATAGGGCAGTACGCCGCTCATCAGCTCGAACAGGACGACGCCCAGCGCGTAGATATCCATCGCCGTGCTGGGAGTCTCGCCGCGCAACTGTTCGGGCGCGGCATAGGCCGGCGTCATCGGTGGCAGGACGGTCCCGGTTCGGAACGCGTCGGCGCCATCATCCAGCAGCTTGGCGACGCCGAAATCGAGGAGCTTCACCTGCCCGTCGCTGCTGACCAGCACGTTGGAAGGTTTGATGTCGCGGTGGACGATCAGGCGTCCGTGGGCATGGCTGACCGCCGCGCAGACCTGGCGGAACAGCCGCAGGCGCTCGGCAAGGCCCAGGCGACGCTGATCGCAGAAGGCGATGAGATCGCAGCCTTCCACGTATTCCATGGCCAGCCATGGCTCGCCGGCGGCATCGCGACCGCCGTCCAGCAGCCGCGCGATGGCCGGGTGCTCCAGTCTTGCGAGGATCTGGCGTTCGGCTTCAAAGCGTCCGATGAACTCCTCTGTCAGCCAGCGTTGATGCAGGCACTTGATCGCGGCCCGCTGGGTGAAGCCGCCTTCGACGCGTTCGGCAAGGTAGACCGTCCCCATGCCGCCATCGCCAATCGGCTGGATCAGCCGCCAGGGACCCAGTTGCCGGGTGTCGCGCGGCTGCTGTGCGGTCAGCGCCTCGAGGGCGTCCTCCCAGCTGCCCGGACCGGTGGCCTGCTCCTCGTGACCGCCCGTTGCCATCGAGCGCACGCGCTTGCGCAGGGCGGGATCGGCCACATTGGCCTGCAGCCAGGCATCACGTGCCTCCGGCGCCACGGCCGCGCAGGCTTCGCTGAGTTCGCGCAGTTGTCGCCACAACGCCAGATCCATGCCGGAAGTGTGCGTCAGGGCGCGGATCGCGGCAAACACGGGACGATTGGCCGCAGGCCCGGGTGGATTGGCAAGATTGCATCCGGGCTAGAATGCAGGCATGGCCGAAGACGTCACCCAGCTGCTCGCCCGCGCCGGAACCGATCCGGAACAGCGTGGGCGCCTGTTCAAGGTCGTGTACGACGAATTGCGGCGGCTGGCCCGACGGCAGCTCGGTGCACGCGGCGGCGACCAGACGCTGAGCACCGGTCCGCTGGTGCACGAGGCTTACATGAAACTGTTCCCGAATGGTCGCGGCAGCTTCGAGAACCGTCGACATTTCTTCGGCGCCGCGGCCCGCGCCATGCGCCAGGTTGCCATCGACTATGCGCGAGCACGATTGGCGGAGCGTCGTGGAGAAGGGAAACGGCCGCTCAACATAGATGACATCGATCCCAATCTGATGCAGCTCGACAGTCGCGCCGAGGAACTGGTGCACCTCGACGCCGCGATGACACAGCTGGGTGAGGTCGATGCGCGCGCGCTTCAGGTTGCCGAGCTGCGTTATTTTGGCGGCATGGAAGTGCTCGAGATTGCCGAGGCTCTGGAAGTTTCCGAGGCGACCGTCAAGCGCGACACGCGATTCGCCCGCGAGTTTCTTTCCGCCGCGTTGGCCGGCTGAGCCTGCTTTGCCCGTAGCGTCGATTGCAGCAAGTGTTGCAAAAGTTCACTTGAGCACCGGCCCCTGTATTTGTACGCTTCAAGTATCGATGCACTTTGCGCATGACTGAGTCCGGCAATCAGGTGACTGGATTCAAGGTGATTGCCGCGACGACAGGGATACTCAGGGGGCTGCAGTGTCTTATCCAACTTTCTGGCGACGCGCCAGGCCGCGACTGGCAGGCGCCGTCTTCGTGCTGCTTTTTGCCAGCATTCCTGCTCTTGCCGCGAGCCAGTATGTGGTTCGCAACGGCACGATCGCCGGTGGTGGCGCTAGCAGCCAGGCAGGCCCCTACCGCCTGACCGGGACCATAGCCGAACCGGCACAGGGCCCCGTTTCCAGCGGTCCCTATCGCCTGACCGCAGGCTTTCCGGCAACCATCGGCAATCCACCGCCCGTGGAGCCGTTCATATTCAGTGACGGTTTTGAAGATTGAACAGGGGAACAAGACGATGATCCGCAAGCCATTGGTGCTTTCCATCTTTCTGGCGCTGGGCATCGCCCAACCGGGCGTTGAAGCCGCGCCGTCCAGCGTCGCCGAGCAGCAGCTCCCCGACTTCACCTATCAGGGCCGACTCGAAGAGAACGGACTTCCCGCCAACGGCACCCATGATTTCACGTTCTCCCTGTGGGACGCGGCAAGTGGCGGCAACCAGATCGGCGGCACCATCAGCGAGTCGGCCTATCCCGTCGTCAATGGCGTGTTTACCGTGGATCTGTTCTTCCCGGGGGCGTTCGCCGGAGAGCAGCGCTACCTTGAGGTCACGGTGAACGGCACGGTGCTGCCGCGTCAGCCGGTGGCTACGACGCCGGTGGCGCAGTACGCGCTGAATGGCAACGAAGGTCCGGCAGGTCCGATTGGCCCAGCGGGTCCGGCAGGTGCCAATGGCGCACAGGGTCCGATTGGCCCAGCGGGTCCGGCGGGCGCCGATGGCGCACAAGGCCCGATTGGTCCGGCAGGTCCGGCAGGTCCGGCGGGCGCGGATGGCGCGCAGGGCCCGATTGGCCCAGCGGGTC
>JAGRJX010000166.1 GCA_020442545.1 Lysobacterales bacterium | reverse complement strand
AGCTGACCGATGGCGACTGGCAGGTCGACGCGGTCGAGGCGGTCGATGAGGAGGCCGGTCGCGTCTTTTTCACCGCGACCCTGGCGTCGCCGCTGCAGCGGCAGCTCTACGTGGTGCCGCTGGCTGGTGGGGAGATCGCGCGGGTCAGCCAGAACGATGGCATGCACGGTGCAAGTTTCAGCGACAACGCCAGCGTCTACGTCGACAGCTGGTCGAACCCGGGCACGCCGCCGCAGACCGAACTGCACCACGCCAGCGGCGAGCTGATCGCGAAGCTGGTAGACAACGACCTGTCCGCCGAATCGCATCCCTATGCGCGCTACCTGTCAGCGCATCGCCCGATCGAGTTCGGCGAACTGACCGCCGAGGATGGCCAGACCCTGCACTACAGCCTGATCAAGCCGGCGGACTTTGATCCCGACGAGCGCTATCCGGTGATCGTGCATGTTTACGGCGGCCCGGCGGCGCAAACCGTCAGGCAGGACTGGTCGCCGGGCCTCAATCAGTACCTGGCGCAGCACGGCTATCTGGTATTTTCGATAGACAACCGCGGCACGCCCCGGCGCGGTATCCGCTTCGGCACCGCGCTGTTCCGCAAACAGGGCACGGTGGAAGTCAGCGACCAGCTGCGCGGCGTCGACTTCCTGAAGACGCTGCCCTTCGTCGACGCCGGGCGGATCGGCGTCTACGGCTGGTCCAACGGCGGCTACATGACCCTGATGCTGTTGGCCAAGGCGGCGGACACCTATCGCTGCGGCGTCGCCGGTGCGCCGGTGGTCGACTGGGCGATGTACGACACGCACTACACCGAGCACTACATGGATCGCCCGCAGGACAACGTGGATGGCTACCGCGAAGCTTCGGTGCTGACCCATGTCAACGGCATCCGCGACGACGCGCTGCTGCTGGTTCACGGCATGGCCGACGACAACGTCCTGTTCCTGAACTCGACCAGGCTGATGGCCGCGCTGCAGGAACAGGGCACCCGCTTCCAGCTGATGACCTACCCGGGCTCCAAGCACCGCCTGTCCGGCAAGGTGAAGCTGCACGAACTGCGTACGACCGCGGCCTTCTTCGACCGCTGCCTGAAGCGCTGAGCACCGCCTGACTTGTCCCACCCGGCGTTGATCCGCCGGGCGGGTCGCCGCCGCAGGCACCCGGCAATGGGGCTATGATGGTCGCGGCGGGCGCGAATCGACGCGAATCGGCGGCGAAGCTCGACAGGGGACGAATGGCCATGGTGCCAAGGCACAAGGCTGCTCCAGGCAGCTGCGGGTGCTGGCAATGACAGCGCAGCGACGGCTGGCGCTGTATTGCCTGCTGCTGCCGCTGCTGGCCGCGCCAACCGTGTGGCTGGTGGCCGACCACTACCTGCGCTGGCCGCTGGCGGGCCAGGTGGTGTTTGGTGTCGCCAGCCTGCTGTTCGTCTGGCACTTCGGCATTCCCGGGGTGGTCGGCGGGGTGCGCTCGATGGAGCGTGTCCCGCAGGTGGCCATGCTGCTGATCGGCGGACCCGTGCCGGCGATCGTGCAGAACGTGATCGCCGCGCTGATCTTCCCCTTCACCCATGCGGGCTACCGGCAGAACTCCTGGCGAATTGCGGTGCTGCGGGCGCTGAGCAACGCGGCGATGCTCACCCTGATGCTGGTTGCCGGCGCGCTGGTTTACCGGGCGCTGGGTGGCGAATACCCACTGCCGCCGCTGAAACTGTCGCACCTGCTGCCGCTGACCGGCATGGCGCTGGCCATGCAGGCGGTCAATCTGTTGATGCTGATTGCCTACCACGCCGCGGCCGGGCGGCCGGTGGCGAAATCGCCCCGCGACCTGATGAACGTCACCGACCTGCTGTTCGTACCGGTCGGTGTACTGGCCGCACTGGTGTGGCTGCATCTTGGTGCGGTGGCGTTGCTGCTCTTCAGCCTGTTCGTGGTGCTGTTCCTGGTCAGTTTCCGCAGCGGCCATTCTCCGGATCCCCTGGTGGCGGGTTCACTGGCGGACGACAGCCATCTCTCGGGCGCCCAGCGTCTCGATCAGCTGGCGACACAGATCAATGATGAGGTGCAACGCACCTTTGTACTCGACGAATTCATGTTCGGCATTCTGGATCGCGCACAGCATCACCTGGAAGTCCGGCTGCACCTGATGCAGGGCCAGCGCATGCCGCGCGTGGTGCGCCGGCGCGAGGAAGGCCTGTTCGGCTGGGTGGTGGAGAATGACGAAGCGCTGCTGGTAGCGGACTTCGAACACGCACCGGAGGACGTGCGCAGACGCACCAAGATTGTCGGGCCGCCGCCGGGCAGCATGCTGATTGTTCCGATGCACTACGAGAACGAGGTCATCGGCATCATCAGCGTGCAGCACCTGTTGCCGAACCAGTACCGCAGGGATGACCTCACCCTGCTTCAGGACGTAGCCGACCGCCTCGCCCGCCGCGTCGCTGATGCACGCGCCTTCGAGGAACTGGACGACTACCGTGCCGACCTGGAGAAGCGCGTCAACGAGCGCACCGCCGAGTTGCGCGAACTGGTCGAGGAACGTGAAACCCTGCTGCGCGAGCTGCAGGAGAAGAACAGCCAGCTGGATCGCCTCAGCCGCGAGGATCCGCTGACCGGGCTTGCCAACCGGCGCGAGTTCGACCATGCGCTCGGTCGCGAGCTGGCCACTGCCGGCCGCCATGGCCGCGCCCTGTGTCTGGCCCTGGTCGATCTCGACCACTTCAAGCGCATCAACGATCGCTTCGGCCACAGCAGCGGTGATCAGGTGCTGGTGCGCACCGCCAGGCTGTTCACCGAGCACTTCCGCGCCGGCGACCTGGTGGCGCGCATTGGCGGCGAAGAGTTCGGCCTGCTGCTGCCGGACTGCGATCTTGCCGACGCGGTGCAGCGTTGCGAGCGACTTCGCCAGGCTTTCGCCGACGCTGACTGGCGCGACGTCCATCCCGAGCTGCAGCCAACCCTGAGTGTTGGCGTCAGCCGCTGGCAGGGCGAGCCCGCCTCGCGTCTGCTGGCGCGCGCCGATGCCGCTCTCTACGCCGCCAAGCGCGCTGGCCGCAATCGCACCAACGCCGAGGAGAGCTCGCTACTGGACGCCAGCACCCCGCCGCCAGAGTGACCCGGCCGCGGCCAGCCCTGCTCAGCTGACCAGGGTGATCAGTGCCGGCGTGTGGTCGCTGGGGCGCTCCCAGGTGCGCGGCTCGCGGTCGATCTCTGCGCCGATGCATTTCCCGCGCAGTGCATCGCTGACCAGCAGCAGGTCGATGCGCAGGCCGAGGTCGCGGCGGAAGCCGGCGGCGCGGTAATCCCACCAACTGAACACGCCGCCGTCGTCGTGGTGCAGGCGGAAGCTGTCGTGCAGGCCGAGGTCGAGCAGTCGCTTCAGCGCCGCGCGTTCGGCAGTGGAGGTCAGGATGCTGTCGGCGTTCCAGATCGCCGGATCGTGCACGTCGCGGTCGTCCGGGGCGATGTTGAAGTCGCCCATCACCACCAGCTTCGGGTGGCGCGCCAGCTCATCGGCGATCCACGCGTGAACGGCTTCCAGCCAGCGCAGCTTGAACTCGTATTTTTCGTCGCCAACGGCCTTGCCGTTGACCACGTACAGGTTGATCACGCGCAGGTCGCCGTAGCTGGCGGCAATCACCCGCCGCTGCTCGTGGTCGAAGCCGGGGATGTCGGTGACCACGTCGCCGGGCGGCTCCTTCGAGACCAGCGCCACGCCGTTGTAGGTCTTCTGTCCGGTGAACACGCTGCGATAGCCGGCGGCTGCCAGGGCGTCGTCAGGGAAACGCGGGTCGTCGAGCTTGGTTTCCTGCAGGCCGACGATGTCCGGCTGCTGCAGCTTCAGCCATTCCAGCAGGTGCGGCAGGCGGACATTGAGCGAATTCACGTTCCAGCTGGCGATTTTCATCCGCCGAGTCTAGCAGTCCATGCGCGCGCAGCCGTGGCGCTGGACGCACTAGAAATGTCGAGAGACACTGCTGATCCGCCCCCAACAGCGTCCATCGCCATGCCGACAACATCCCGCTACGCGCCCGCGCTCCGCTACCTGCACTGGATCATGGCGGCGCTGATCGTGATCGCCTACATCGCCATCGAGCAGCGCGGCGCCTTTGGTCGCGGCACCGGCCGCACGATCATGCTGCAGACGCATTTCTGGATCGGCATCAGCATCTTTGCGCTGCTGTGGTGGCGGCTGGCGGTACGCATTCGCCGGGGCGCGCCGCCAATTACGCCGGCGCCGCCCGCCTGGCAAGCGATCCCGGCCAAGCTGCTGCACCTGTCGCTGTATGCATTCTTCATGGTCATGCCGATCCTCGGCTTGATGACGGCATGGACCGACGGAAAGGTGCTGTATTTGCCCTTCACCGACATCGCCCTGCCGGCGCTGATGGCCGAAAACGAAGAACTCGCGCGCCAGCTGGAAGACCTGCACGGCAGCATCGGCGAGGCCTTCTACTGGGTAATCGGCCTGCATGTCGTGGCGGCCTTGTACCACCACTTCTTTCGCGAGGACGATACCCTGCGGCGGATGAGCTGACGTCGGCGAGTGCTTCCCGGGCGCTGGCGCCGCCCGGAGTGTCGGATTCCGGGGCAAGCATGCACCGCCATGCGACCCGCGCCACGCGTGATCCGATCCCGCGATGGACTGACGCGATCCGACCGTCGCCCGTTTGCCGTCGCACGGCCCGGCGCGTCGTCGCCTCGACAGACGGCCAGTCTGCCTTCGCCGACGCCACTCGATCCGCACGACAGGCGTGCGGTGGCGGCGACGGATACCCGTTCAGCGTTGCCCTTGATCGACGTCACTGGATCGGCACAACGGGTGCACCGTGATGGCGGTGGCTACCTGTTCAGCGCTGCCCCGGCGGCGGTACCCGGGCCAGCACCCATACTTCGACGTGTTCTGCACCAGCGCGCTTGAGCATCCGCGTGCATTCGGCCACGGTGCTGCCGGTGGTCATGGTGTCATCGATCAGGGCGATGCGGCCCGGCGGCGGCCGTCCCCCTTTCCAGGCGAACGCGCCGCGCAGGTTCTGCTGGCGAGCCTTGCGGTCAAGGCCGGTCTGCGGCGTCGTGGCGTTCTGTCGCCGCAGGCCATCCACCAGCAGTGGCAGGCCGCTGCGCCTCGCCAGCGGTCGCGCCAGTTCCAGCGACTGGTTGTAGCCGCGTTCGCCAAGCCGCTTCGGATGCAGCGGGACCGGCAACAGGGTGTCGACGCTCCCCGAAAGTGTCGAAAGCTCGTCGGCGAACAGCTCGCCCAGTACACGGCCGGCGGCCAGGTCGCCATGGAACTTGTGTCGCATCAGCAGCGAATCGACCGGCGCGCCGTAGCGGAACACGGCGTGGGTGACGTCGAAGGGCGGCAGCCGCTTCAGGCAGGCGCCGCAGGCTTTGGCGGGCGTTGGCAGCGGAATGCCGCAGCGGGCGCAGGCGCTGCGATTGAATGGCAGGTCCTGGTGGCAGGCCAGGCAGAGGTCGCGACCGCCGGTGCCCGGCCGGGTGCAGAGCAGGCAGCGCGGCGGCAGGACGACACGGGCAAAGCTGTCCAGCCAGTGCCGCACCCGACGACGCCAAGGGCCCGCCGTGGCGGGATTTTCGGCGATCTTGTCGGGTTCCGAAGTTGACACGCTGTGGCCGGGCTTTGAGACTTGCCGGACTTTGCCAAATGGCCGTACCGATGTCAGCTGTCAAACCTTCCGAAATTCGACACGACTGGCGCCGCGAGGAAATCGAGGCGCTGTTCGACCTGCCTTTCAACGAGCTGCTGTTCCGGGCACAAACCGTGCATCGCCAGCATTTCAAGGCCAACGAAGTGCAGGTGTCGACCCTGCTGTCGGTGAAGACCGGCGGCTGTCCCGAGGACTGCGCCTACTGCCCGCAGGCGCAGCGCTACCAGACCGGCGTCGATGCGCAGAAGCTGATGAGCACCGAAGCGGTGCTGGAAAAGGCCCGCGCGGCCAAGGCGGCCGGCGCCTCGCGTTTCTGCATGGGCGCGGCCTGGCGTTCGCCCAAGGATCGCGACATCCCCAAGGTCGCCGCCATGATCCGCGAGGTGAAGGCGCTGGGCATGGAAACCTGCGCCACGCTGGGCATGCTGTCCGGCGACCAGGCGCGCGCGCTGCGCGAGGCCGGCCTCGACTACTACAACCACAACATCGA
>JAGRJX010000165.1 GCA_020442545.1 Lysobacterales bacterium | reverse complement strand
GGGCAAGCAAAGAAAAGTGACTCGCTGGCCCGAAGGGACAGTGAAAGCTCCTGATCCCGACAACCGAAATGCAAGAGCTGGATGCCTGCCTCCGCGAGCACGTCGCGGGCTACCCGTACTTCCGCTTCAGCGCCTTTACCGACAACACCACCAACTCCCGCAACACATCCAGATCGATATCCGACAGCCGCTTCACGTAGAGACACCCCTTCCCGGTCTTGAACTTGCCGAGCTTGGCGAACAGCGCGTCTGCCCCATCGCCCTCGCAATAGGTGCCCATCAGGTAGATCGTCAGCGCTGCCTTGCGTGGTGCGAAGCCGGCGAGAAACGAATCGCCCTCGCGTCCGGATTCATAACGGTAGTGATAGCTCCCGAAACCGACCATTGCCGCTCCCCACATGCGGGGCGGCTCGCCGGTGACATCGGCCATCAGCGTCGACAGCGCTTCGCAATCGGTGCGGCGCGCTTCGGGCTCAACCCCCGCAAGGAAGGTCGCCACGTCGGCGTCGGTCTGCTGCGTCTTGTTCTGCGCCTTGGCCATGAGTCGGGCCTCCGTTGCTGTTGCCACTGATAGGATGCCAGCATTCTCCCAGTCCATGTCACCGTGAACACCAGCAATCGCCTCCCCGAGCCATCCGCCGACGCCCTCGCCCACAGCAGCCAGCTGATCGACCTGATCCGCGCCGAGATCACGCAGTCTGGTGGTGCGATCCCGTTCTCGCGCTACATGGAGTTGGCGCTGTACGCGCCCGGCCTGGGCTACTACAGCGCTGGCGCCACCAAATTTGGCGAGGCCGGCGACTTCATCACCGCACCGGAGCTGGGCAGCCTGTTTGCCGATGGCGTGGCGCAGGCGGTCAGTGCCTTGATCCGCGAGCTGGGCCCGGATGCCGAATTCATCGAACTGGGTGGCGGCAGCGGCGCTTTCGCCGAAGATGCCTTGAAGCGGCTGGATGAACTGGACGCCCTTCCCGCGCGATACCGCATCCTCGAACCCAGCGCACAGTTGCGTCAGCGCCAGCAGGAGCGCATCGCCGCGCTGGATGATCGTCTGTCAGCGCGCGTGGAATGGCTGGACCGGCCACCGCACGAACCCTTCGGCGGCGTAATTTTCGCCAACGAGGTGCTGGATGCATTGCCGACCACGCGCTTCCGGATCCATGACGGCGAGGTGTTCGAGGAAGGCATCGCCATCGACGATGATGGCAGCCTTCGCACTGCGCGCATCCAGACCGACGCGCTGGTCGCGCAGGCCGTGCGCGGACTGGAGCGAAACCTCGGTATCGAACTTCCAGACGGCTATACGTCCGAACTGCTGCCGCAACTGCCGTACTGGATACAGGCCGTGTGCGGCGGTCTGCGTCGTGGTCTGGCGCTGTTCGTCGACTACGGCTACCCGCGTCGCGAGTTCTACCTGCCCGAACGCAGCGACGGCACGCTGGTCTGCCACTATCGACACCGCGCGCACGGCGATGCGCTGCACCTGCCCGGACTGCAGGACATCACCGCCTTCGTCGATTTCACCGCCGTCGCCGAAGCCGGCCACCACGCCGGCCTCGAGCTCGCCGGCTACAGCTCGCAGGCGCAGTTCCTGCTCGGCAACGGCTTGCCCGAACGCGTCGAATCGCTATTGGCTGGCGCCGACACCGAAGCGCAGTACCGGCTGACCCAGCAGGTCAAACGCCTCACCCTGCCCGGCGACATGGGCGAACGATTTCAGGTGATGGGCCTGAGCCGCGGCATCAACGCCGAAGCCCTGTTTGCCACGGGCGACCGGCGGCATCGGTTGTGACGGCAGTGCGTCACCGACAACCGGCCTCGGCGCAAAGAAAGAGTCCGCGACCGGAGTCACGGACCATTCGCATGCGGGAAAGCCTGCCCGGAGACACGGCGGCTGACCGATCGCCCGGTCAGCGTTTGTCCATCGGCACGTAGTTCCGCGACGCTGCGCCGGTGTACACCTGGCGCGGACGGCCGATGCGACCGTCCGGATCGTTCTGCTGCTCCAGCCAGTGCGATACCCAACCGGCGGTGCGGGCGATGGCGAACATCACCGTAAACATCTCGGTCGGGATGTTCAGCGCCTTGTAGATGATGCCG
>JAGRJX010000164.1 GCA_020442545.1 Lysobacterales bacterium | reverse complement strand
CTCAACCTGTTCCACCACGCCAAGCTGGCCGCGATGCCACCCAAGCTGCAGAGCGACGACGGCAAGCACGTGGTCGTCCGCCCACTGGCCTACTGCGCGGAGTCGGACATCGCCGATTATGCCGACGCCAAGGCCTTCCCGATCATTCCCTGCAACCTCTGCGGCTCGCAGGAGAACCTGCAGCGTCAGGTGGTGAAAGAAATGCTGGTCGACTGGGAGCGTCGCTTTCCGGGCCGCGTCGAGAAAATCGCACGGGCCATGGGCGATATCCGGCCGTCGCAACTGGCGGATGCGTCGCTGTTTGATTTTGCGTCGCTGGGGCATCGACCCGATTCAGCGACAGCAGATGGCAGCGACTGGCTGCGCGGTCGCGAGGACGGCGACTGATCCATCGGCGCTTTGCGCCACCACCCTCATCCGCCCTTCGGGCACCTTCTCCCGCCTGCGGGAGAAGGGCTTTGCCGAATCACCAATCACGAATCACCAATCACGGCTCTCAAATGTTTTTCAAGAATCTCACCCTGTTCCGTTTTCCTTCTTCAATTAACAAGGCGCTGGCCGATATCGAAGGCCAGCTCGGCAACAAGCCGCTGAAGCCGGTCGGCCCGCTAGAGCTCAGCTCGCGCGGTTTCGTGTCGCCGTTCGGGCGTGGCGAGGAGGCGCTGAGTCACAGCGTCAACCACGCCACGCTGGTCACGCTGGGCGGCGAGGACAAGCTGCTGCCCAGCGCCGTGATCAACGAGCAACTGGCGCTGAAACTGGAAGCGGCCACCGAACAGCAGGGCCGCCGCCCGGGCGGTGCCGAGCGCAAGCGGATCAAGGAGGAGGTGCTGACCGACCTTCTGCCGCGTGCGCTGGCGCGTCCATCACGCATGAACGCCTACCTCGACAGCGACGGCGGCTGGCTGGTGATCGACACCTCCTCGCGCAAGTCGGCGGAAACCTTCGTGACCACGCTGCGCGAGGCGCTGGGCTCGTTCCCGGCGCTGCCAGTCAGCGCCGAGGCCAGCCCGCGCGCGTTGATGACCGGCTGGCTGGCCGGCGAGCCGATGCCGGAAGGCTTCGCGCTGGGCGACGAATGCGAGCTGCGTGACCCCGCCGACACGCAGATGCTGGTGCGCTGCCAGCGCCACGACCTGCACGGCGAGGAAATCCAGGAGCATCTCAAGGCCGGCAAGCAGGCCTTCAAGCTGGCACTGACCTTCGAGGATCGGCTGAGCTTCGTGCTCGGCGAGGACCTGGTGATCCGCAAGCTGAAGTTCCTCGAAGCCGCCACCGAGTCGCTGGAAGCCGACAACCGCGAGTCGCTGGCCGCCGAGCTGGATGCCGTGTTCGCGCTGATGTCGGGCGAGCTGTCACGGCTGCTCAAGCGCCTGGAAGACCTGCTCTCGCTGAGCCGCGCGGACGCCTGATACCGCGACAACGGGCGTTGCGAGACGCCCGCGTGAACGAGGGCCATCGCCGTCGCGAAATGCGATAAAAATTTGCTTGATTCCGGCGTCGGTTTGCGCATGCTATGCGCAGTCTTTTTTCGGCGACGATGCGAAGGCGATGCCGCGTTTCCGCTCACCCCTGTTCAGCCCCAAGCCACGGCCGAAAATCCGCCGTGACACGGTGCCGTTGCGCCTCGCCGACGGCGAGCGCCACGCGGTGTCACGCGTCCGCGACCCGCGCGCGCGGCGCATCCGCCTGACCGTTTCCGATGGTCGCGTGCGCCTGACCCTGCCGGGCTGGGCCAGTGATCGTGATGGCGAGCTGTTCCTGGCACGCAACCGCGAGTGGATTGGCGAGCAACTGGCCGAACAGGCCGCCGCCTGCGACCCGCGCGGGCCGCTGCGCTGGGGTCGCGAGGACGTGATCCGACTGCGCGGCCGCGAACTGCCGGTGGAATGGCGCGACGGCCTGTTTGCCCGCGCCGACCTGCAGGCGGGAACCGTGGTTATCACAGCCCCGCGGCGTGCGGAGAATCCTGGCGTCGGTGCCGCGCTGGGCGCCTTGTTCGAGGCCGAAGCGCGTCGTGAGGTGGCGCGACTGATGCCGCGCTACCTCAACGGTCTGCCGCGCGCGCCGCTGTCGATCCGCATCCGACCGCTGGCCTCGCTGTGGGGTTCTCTGGGCGTGCGCGACACGCTGTCGATGGACCTGTCGCTGATCCTCGGTCCGCCAGCCGCCTTCGAGTACGTGCTGGTCCACGAACTCTGCCACCTGATCCACGGCGACCACTCACGGCGCTTCTGGAATGCCGTCGAAAAGCGCTTCCCGAACTGGCGCCGCCAGCGCGACTTCCTCAATGAAGACGGCCTGGCAATGAAGGCCGAACTCAAGCGGGCCCTGGGCAGCCGCTGACCCCTCGCAGTACGGGCATACGTCCGCGAAGGGTGACGCTGACGGGCCGCGATGGCAGGATGATTCGCACCGGGGGCCGTCATCCAGCACGAGAGAGACTTGCCATGTTGCGAATCATGCCCCTGGTTCTGCTTGTCGCCTGCCTGTGGCCCGGCCCGGCGCAGGCGCTGACCTTCACGCCCAGCAGTTTTGATGATGCACCGGACAACAATGTCGGCGACGGCATCTGTGCCAGCACGCTGCCCGGCAATCCCTGCACCTTGCGCGCGGCGATCCAGGAGGCGAACACGACCGTCGCCGCCGACACCGTCCTTCTCAACGGCGGCACCTACACGCTCAGCATTCCAGGTGCCGCCGAGAACGCTTCCGCCACCGGTGATCTGGACGTCTCGCAGAGCCTGAACATCCTGCCGGGAACCCCGGGCGTGCTGACCACCATCGACGGCGGCGGACTTGACCGCGTCCTGCATGTGATCGGCGGCGACGCCTTCAATCTGTCCGGCGTGATCATCCGCAACGGTGCGGCGATCGTCTCCGCCAGCTACAGCGGCGGCGGCCTGCTGCTGACCAACGCCGGAGACAACCTGATTGCCTACAGCCTGATCGAGGACAACGTGGCCAACAACGGCGGCGGTCTGTTCATTGCCGGTGCCGGCAACCGGACCCGCATCTGGTTCAGCATCTTGCGCCGCAACCAGGCCAACGGCAATCTCGGCTTTACCAATCCGGAAGGCAATGCCATCCGCGTATTCGGCGATGCTGAGCTTCGACTCGAGCAGGTCAGCGTCTATGACAACAGCCTGATCGGCTCCGGTTCCGGCGAACTCGCGGCGATCGCCGCGTCGTCGGCATCCTTGACCGCCTTCAGCAGCACCATCGATGGCGACAGCCATCGCGGAATCTCGACTTACAACAGCAATGTCGTGCTGGGCAACGTCAGCATCACCGACAACGCCGTGATCGGCTTGCGCTGGGGGCGTTTCTCCAGCGCCGTGAGCGTGGGCCTGTTCATGCGCAACAGCATCGTTGCCGGCAATGGCCAGGACTGCAACCTCAGTGACCCGGACGGCGGCGCCATCGACATCGACGGCCACAATATCGACAGCGACGGGGGCTGCGGCCTGTCGGCTGCACCAGCGTATGGCAACCTGATCCATGTCCCGCTGGACTGGATGCTGGGGCCTCTGAACACGAATGCGCTGCTGCCTGCGCGCTTCCCGTTCCCAGACGGTCCGGCACATGACACCGGCAGTCCGCTCGACACCACACTGGGCAATCCCGAAGCCTGCTTCCGCTACGATCAGCTCGGCGTGGATCGTTCCAGCAACGGCCCCTGCGACATCGGCGCAGTGGAAGCCGTGCATCTGTTCGGCAACGGCTTCGAGGGCATCATCATCTGATGCCCTGATCCATCAGCGTCAGGCGGTTTGTGTCAGGTAGTCGGTGATCGACTGCGCCACCGGCAGCGGGTTTTCCATGTGCAGGTGATGGCCGCCGGGTAGCAGTACCTGCTCGGCACGACGCAGACGCTGGACGCGCGACTGCCGCATCTCCTCGGCCAGCACGCTGCTCGGCGGATCGCTGCCGATCAGCAACACCGGGCAGTCGATGGCCTCAATCCACTCCATGATCTGCGCTTCGCTGGCACGCAGCGGCGTGGTCAGGGTCAGGC